>JBBQBR010000047.1:0-9750 GCA_038317875.1 Lysobacterales bacterium | reverse complement strand
GCCGTCACCAAGGGCTATGCGATAGGTTCTGCCGGTTTGGCAGCGGTCGTGCTGTTCGCTGATTACACGCACAAATTGGGCGAAGTCGGTATTTCCACCAACTTTCAGCTGTCCGACCCTAAAGTGATCGTCGGCTTATTTATCGGCGGCATGATTCCTTACCTATTTGCTGCAATGGCGATGGAAGCGGTGGGTCGTTCCGCCTCGGCCGTTGTCGAAGAAGTACGCCGTCAGTTTCGTACTATCAAGGGCATTATGCAGGGCACCGCGAAACCTGAGTACGACAAAGCGGTCGATATGTTGACCAAGGCTGCAATCAAAGAAATGATCGTGCCAAGCTTATTGCCGATTATCGTGCCGGTTCTGGTCGGTATTGCGCTGGGCCCTGCTGCACTGGGTGGTTTGTTGATGGGTACGATCGTGACCGGCTTATTTGTCGCCATTTCGATGTGTACCGGCGGCGGCGCTTGGGATAACGCGAAGAAATACATCGAAGAAGGTCATCACGGCGGCAAAGGTTCGGAAGCTCATAAAGCGGCCGTTACTGGCGATACCGTTGGCGATCCTTACAAAGACACCGCAGGTCCGGCGATCAATCCTTTGATTAAAATTATCAACATCGTCGCGATAATGATTATTCCGCTATTGCCACATGGCGACGCCACCGCCGTTAATGCTGCAGCCCTGGCTGCACATACGCCAGTGGTCGTTGCGCCAGCGGTGCCGGAAGTTGCCGTCCCTGCGGCGACAGTACCGGCCGTGACTCCCGTACCTGTGGTGACAGCGCCAGTTGATGCGCCAGTCCCTGTGGTGACTGCGCCAGTTGATGCGCCAGTTCCTGTCGATCCAACGGAAAAGTAAGTTTAGTAGTCAATTTGAAATGATTTCGCTTAGCAATCCGCCAAAGGCGGATAGCTTGCGAAGCTGACATGCACAGTAAAAAAGCCGCAATTGTTCGCGGCTTTTTTAATCGACCATTTTCTGAACTACAGTCATACGAAAAACTAATGTGCCGAGAACTAGCGCTTACAGCGGCTATTCGACACCGTGCGCAAGCGCATGGATTCGCGGTTCAAGATCTTAAGCTCTAGTCCCGTCGCACTGCGAATTAGTCGGCCGACGCGGTCTATCTCGATGCTATAGAAATCGCACGCGTCCTTGATGGGTGCCTCGACGCAGGTATCGGTTGCCCATACTTTAGCGTTTGCATCCACACCTGGAGGCGGTACGGCTAACGCAGACGCGGCAACCAATTGGCGGTTCGGCATCAAACTTGCACTGAAATAGCTCGTCCCGTCAAAGCGCGTACATTTGTAATTGTCGGCGACCGGCAAAAGTGCGGGTGCAGCGGGCGCAACCGGACCATTGTCCGGCCCTGGCTTGGGCGGGCTGACCGAGTTTGACGGCGTTTTACCGACCACAGGTGGTGCTTCTAAGGTGATGCGGCCTAGCTGAGTGCCCTTTGGGCAGGGTTTGTCCTGATAAGCAATCACCTCGCCGCGTTTGCATTTATAAACCTGCGCATGCGCCGCACTCATCAAGCAGAGCGCAAAAAATACAGGCGTGGTGCGGCAAGCCGCATCACGAGCAACGCTGTGCAGCGCAGCGATCATTTAAGGCCGTGTCGCTGACGAATTTGCGTGATCAGTGCTTGCACATCGGCATCAACCAGGCCCTTTTCTGCTTGCGTCACAATTTTTCCCAGCACGCGCAGTTCATCGGCATCGATTTGACCATCGCGCAATGCGATATCCAGCATGCGCTGAAGTTCTGCGGCGTCCAATTTGCCGTCATTGGCGAAGACCTGTATCGATTCAATCGCCATTTCGATATAGCTTTTAGCTTGTTGCATCACTGCCTCATTACAAAGGTTGGGCGTACAGGGTACCGAAAATGTGAGCTATCGCGACAACTTCAGCGTGCATAATTTGCGTAGACGACTCCAACAGCGACTAGTTTGTTTTGCCATTCGGAAAAAAAGCGTTAATCTTGCCAAGTTTGGTCGGTCAAAGTTAACAATTAGCGTTAGCAACCTGTTCCGATCACCAAATTTAAATCATGGAGAAGCGCATGACACACACTAACAAGAGCAAAAATTCCACCCAAAACCCAGTCAAGCACGCACTTTGGATGGCACTGGCACTCGCAGGCTTATTCGGGCCGCTGCCGCAAGCAATCGCACAAGAAGCGGGCGATAGCGCCGATGAGATGGTCGAGCTTGATGTGATTTCAGTCATCGGCAGCCGCCGTGTAGCGCCGCGTTCGTCGGATACCGACAGCGTTGTGCCGGTTGATGTAGTCAACATTAGCAAAGAGGTTGAGCGCTCGCCGCAATTTGATTTGGCGCAGTCGCTGCAATTTATTGCGCCTTCGTTTCATTCTACGCGCCAAACCGGTGCGGACGGTGCAGATTTGGTCGATTCAGCCGCGCTTCGTGGTTTAGGCTCGGATCAAACGTTAGTGTTGGTCAATGGCAAACGCCGCCACAGCACTTCTTTGGTCAATCTTTTCGGTGCACGTAACCGGGGCAATACGGGTACGGACTTGAACACGATTCCGCTGCTGGGCATCGAACGCATTGAAGTACTGCGCGACGGTGCAGCAGCGCAATACGGCTCCGACGCGATTGCGGGCGTGATGAACATTGTCATGAAAACCAAACCCGGCTGCGAAGGTATTTTGGGCTATGGCCAATATTCGCGTGGCGATGGTTTGAACTATCAAGCCAGCGCCTACTGCGGCGTGCAGTTTGGCAACGGCGGGCATGCAGCGTTTACCGGTGAGTATTTAGACCGTGGCAGTTCAGATCGCTCACCTGGCCTGCGCATTATTGGTGACACGGCAGTCGAAAATGCCACCGTCTCATTTGATGGCAATTTACCGATCGGTGACATTGGCGGGCTCTATTTGACGGCGGGCTATCAGCAGCGCGATGCCAGCTCCGGCGCGTTTGAGCGCGGAGGGGTAGGCTCAGATGACATCCCAAGTCGCAATTCGGCGCTATTGTATCCAAATGGTTTCGTGCCGTTTATCAACGGTGATTTGGAAGATCGCTCCCTCACAGCCGGCTTTAAGACTCAGTTTAGTGAATGGTACGCAGATTTTAGCCAAAGCTATGGCTATAACCGGATGGACTACCGCATTACCAATACGCTTAACGCCTCGATTGCGAACAGCAATGCCGGGCGCAGTCCAACCGCATTTGATGCCGGTGGCTTTGCTTTTTCGCAATACACCACCAATGTCGACTTTAGCCGGTATTTCGATAGCTATTTCCAAGGCTTAAACGTCGCGTTTGGCGCTGAATATCGCAAGGAGAACTACGAGATTTTCGCCGGTGAGCTGGGCTCATACACGGATGCCGATGGCGCCGGTGGTGGTAGTGCTGGCAGCCAAGGTTTTCCAGGCTTTCAACCCAGCGATGTCGTCGATGAAGGCCGCAATAACTACGCGGTTTACGGTGATTTAGAAGCCACGTTGTCGGACCGATTCACCGCTAACGTCGCATTGCGCTACGAAGACTACAGCGATTTTGGTGACACACTTGATGGCAAGCTGGCTGCTGCCTATCGCGCCAATGATGTTGTCGTAATCCGTGGCTCAGTCAGCAGCGGTTTTCGTGCGCCTGGCTTACAACAACGGTATTTTTCCTCGACCTTTACCGACTTTGTTAGTGGTCAACCCGTTGATGTCGTGCTCGCGCCAAACCGCGGCGCGCTGGCTACTGCCGCCGGTATTCCGGCGCTGACGGAAGAGCAATCACTGGGCTTTGGCGCAGGGATAACTGCGTCCTTTGATGATGCTTCGGCAATTACGCTTGATCTATATCGCATCAATATTGATGACCGAATCGTGCTTTCCGGGCGCTTCGATCAAACCGACCCGACCATTGGTGGCGCACTTGCACAATTAAATGTTGGGCAAGCGCAGTTTTTCGTCAACTCTGTCGACACCCGCACGCAAGGTTTAGATATTACCTATAGCCGCACGGATGACGTTGGCGAAGGCAAACTGGGCACCAACTTCGCTTATACGCACAACAAAACAGAAGTGCGCGCGATTAACTTGCCACCGCGGTTCCAAAATCGCCCAGATTTGGCTGATGTATTGTTGAGCGAGCGTGAGCGCTTATTCCTTGAGCAAGGCGCACCTAGAAGCAAATTTGTGCTTGGCTTTAACTACGATATCAACAAGTGGAATACCGATTTCAAAATCATCTATTTCGGCCAGCAAGTCCTCGGAACATTCTCCGGTACCGCAAGCGGCGTGCCGAATGCCGAATATGATCCACGCGCATCCGCTGACATTGCCGTGACTTATTCGTTCCTAGAAAACCTCAAGTTGGCAGTTGGTGCAGCAAATATTTTTGATCAATTTCCAAGTCGTCAAGACGATCTAGAGACCGATAATGGCTTTATCTATGACTCGGTGCAGTTTGGTTTGAACGGCACGTCGTACTTCGCAAGACTGTCAGCGAAGTTCTAGTTTTAGCTAGGCATTAGTAGGAAAAGCCATCAGGGCCGCGTTTCTACGCGGCCCTGATGTTTTTTAGAATTTGAAACGTTCGTCTAACCGCGAATGCAGTCTAAGACTTCTTACTCGCCATCAATGCCGACAAATTGGCGAACGGGTTCGACGTGGCGCCTTTAGTCGCTTCAGGCTTACCCAGTTCCATATCGTTGTGGTCGATATAGCGGCTGTGTTCGTTATCGTGGCAATACACGCACAGCAATTCCCAATTGCTACCATCGTTCGGATTATCATCGTGATTGTGGTTTTTATGATGTACGGTTAATTCCATGACGTTCACGCGGGTAAATTCGCGAGTGCATCGTCCGCAAATCCATGGATACATTTTCAACGCCCGTTCGCGATAGCCCTTATCGCGCATTTCGGAATCTTTGCGGGCGTTCGCGACAATTTTGTCGAGTTTGGCGTAGTCGATGGCTTTCATTTGATAGGGTTCTAAACGGTGTGCACGCATGCTAACTTGACCCAGCCGCACGTGCAAAAGTTTGCGCACAACGAGGTCAAAAATTGCACAGCTGCCGCGCACGGCTTTCAGCGTGAATAAATTGTGCTAGCGTGCGATTTCTTTCAGCGGCTGCGGGAGCAACCAGCACATGAGCATCTTCGACGAAGTTCTAAAACACATTGATGGCAACACTCTAGGCCAAATTGCGCAGCAGCTCGGTGCGACGCCGCAACAAACTCAGAGCGCGATTCAAGTGGCATTGCCGGCCATCGTCGGCGGCATGCAGCGCAATATCGCTAATGGTGGCGCAGAAGCTCTGCGCACCGCAGTACAAACTTCGCACCAGGGTGTTGATATCGGCGGAATGTTGGGCGGCCTGTTGGGTGGTGAAAATCAGGGCGGCGGCACAGGTGGCCTGCTTAGCTCGGTCATGGGCATGATGGGTGGTGGCGGCAATGCCCAAGCACAGTCCGGTGGTGTAGGCGGCTTATTAGGTTCAGTGATGGGCATGATGGGCGGCGGCGCTCAGCAACAGCAGCAATCCAGTCCAATTAGTACCGGCATGGGTATTTTGGGCCACGTATTGGGCGGCTCGCAACAGCGCGCCACCCAAGGCGTTTCTCAAGCATCGGGCATGAGCTCACAAAGCTCGGCCGCGTTGATGGCACTTTTGGCACCGATGGTGATGGCTGCACTGGGCAAAATGATGGCCGGTGGCAAAGCCAACGATGCACAAAGTTTGGCTGGGATCGTAACCGGCGATATGCAGCGTCTAGGCAACACCGGACCTGCAGCGGCGCAAGAAAAAGGCTTTATGGGCGGCTTGTTAGACGCCGATGGTGATGGCGACGTCGACGCTGCAGATTTAATGAGTCGCGGTTCAATGTTGATGGGGCTATTTGGCAAGCGCTAAAGTCGCGCTTTTTGATGCTGCTTGGGAAGACGCACAGCGGCGCTAAGAAAATCAATTGCTGCTTAGTCTGTCGGTTGTATAGCTCAAGTAACCTAAAAACCCGTTCGTCCTGAGCCTGTCGAAGGATGCATCCATAAGCTAGGTGATGCCGGTTGGCTTCGTCAGGGTTCACGCGGCACTGCCCTTCGACGGGCTCAGGGCGAACGGATCTTTCGGCGTCACGTTCAAAACACACTACGGTAAATCCCCGAGGGTTTTTGTCAGGGATCCAGCTTGAAGTCGAATTGATAAGCTGGATTCCCGCCAAAGGCACTCGGGATTAACGAATTTGTAGTTCCTAGCGTAAAAATATTTCAGCGCCAACGCTTAAGCCACTAACCGTTATGCTTAGCGTTCTGTGGTTTTGAAAAGCGTCCTGTTTTGTTCAATCCTTTTTCTCTATTTGTCGGCCTGCGCTATACGCGCGCGCGGCGCCGAGGTGGTTTCGTCAGCTTTATCGCCGCCATTTCCATGGCGGGAATTGCGCTGGGTGTGGCAACGATTATTATCGTGCTGAGCGTGATGAATGGTTTTCAAAATGAAATGAAAACGCGCGTGCTGAGTATGGTTTCGCACGCCGTCATCAAAGGCTACGACGGTGAATTGGTCGACTGGCCAAACGCATTGCAGCAAGCTGAGACGATGCCCGAAGTGATTGGCGCAGCGCCGTTTATTGAAACCGAAGCGCTGCTGCAAGCGTCACAAACCTCCGGTGCATTTATTCGGGGCGTGCTGCCGGAAATGGATGGCAAAGTGAGCGAAATTGGCGCAAAGCTCAAAATTGGCAAACTCAGCGATCTAAAAGCGGGTGAGTTCGACATTATTTTAGGGATTGAGCTGGCTAACAAATTGGGCGTAACGATTGACGACAAGGTAACCGTGTTTGCGCCGCGCGTTTCAATTAGCCCGGCCGGTGCAATTCCTACTAGCAAGCGTTTCACGGTGGTGGGCGTATTTGAAGTGGGCATGTACGAATACGATAGCGCGATGGCGGTCATGCACTTAAGCGATGCGCAAAAGCTGTTTCGTATGGGCGATACGGTCAGCGGTGTGCAACTTAAGCTCAAGGATATGAATCAAGCATTGCAAGTGGCGCGCCGCTTGGCGGTGGATTTAGGCGGTGGTTTCACCATCGAAGACTGGACGCGTCGGCACGGCAATTTATTCAAAGCCGTGCGCACCGAAAAAATCATGATGTTTATGATTTTGTGCTTGATCCTAACGGTGGCGGCGTTCAATTTGATCTCCACCTTGGTAGTAACCGTGATGCAAAAGCAGGCCGATATCGCGATCTTGCGTACCATGGGTGCAACGCCAGCAACAATCATGCGTATTTTTATGGTGCAAGGGACGCTAATAGGTTGGATTGGAACGCTGGTTGGCGTGCTATGTGGCGTGACCGTAGCACTCAACATCGAGCGAATCGTCCCGCTGATTGAAACGCTACTGGGCTTTGAGGCGATGCCAGCCGACGTTTATTACATCAGCAAATTACCCTCTGAGCTATCCTGGATTGACGTCAGCACGGTCGCTGGAGTTAGTGTTTTATTTGCGCTGTTGGCCACAATTTACCCTGCGTGGCGTGCGGCGCGCACCAAACCGGCACAGGCGCTACGCTATGAATAGTGCAGAAACTTCCCCAAGCGCAGTCAACTTTGACGCGGTGATTAGTGCCCGTGGATTACGCCACGTCTATCAAGAGGGAACGTTAAGTACCGAGGTGCTCAAGGGTATCGATTTAGATATCAAAGCCGGTGAACGTGTCGCCATTATTGGTGCATCAGGATCCGGAAAATCGACCTTGCTGCATATGTTGGGTGGTTTAGATCGCGCAAGTGCGGGCACCGTCGCCCTAGACGGCAAAGCAATCGCTGGATTATCCGAGTCCACGCTGGGCAGCTTGCGCAACCACACGCTAGGGTTTATTTATCAATTTCACCATCTGTTGCCAGAGTTTACCGCGCTGGAAAACGTTGCGATGCCGCTGCTGATTCGCGGCACTAAACCAAAAATCGCCCAAGAGCGTGCCAGTGCACTGCTTGCGCGCGTCGGATTGAGTCACCGCTTGAGCCATCGTCCAGGCGAGCTTTCTGGCGGCGAGCGCCAACGCGCCGCCGTAGCGCGTGCACTCGTTACTGAGCCTAAATGCTTATTGGGTGACGAACCAACCGGTAACTTGGACGAAGGCACTGCAGCGGGGGTGTTTGAGTTAATGCTTGAGCTGAATCGCGAGCTGGGTACGGCGCTGGTATTGGTCACGCACGACTTACGCTTAGCCAGCAAATTACAGCGGGTGCTAACGCTCAAAGATGGCCGGCTAGACGCCGCGCCTTAAGCCCAAGCGATGCGCATCCAGCACGCGATTTATTTGTTGATTGGCATCTGCGTAGGGATTTTTCAACGGCAATTGCCCGCAATAAGTTTGCTCTACTGGCTTGCCGGTTTTGTCGTCGTTAGCGCTATTTTCTGTGGTTTTGCGAAACGCGCTCGGCCTTGGCTAATGCCTGTGGCTGTGGTGATTGGCGGCTTCACGTATGCCAGTTTTTGCGCCCAGGCGGTGATGGCGCATCGCTTGCAGGGCGCGCCCGCTACCGGCTCAGAATTTGAGGTCAGCGCCACGATTGTGGACTTACCGAAACGTGCTGAGCGCCAGACGCGCCTGTCGCTGCGGCTTGATGCGTCTGCTGAATTAGGTAGCGTGCGCAACGTGCGCGTCGGGTTTTATGGTGATGCGCGTTTGCGCGCGGGCGAACGCTGGCAGATGCGGATAAAGCTGCGCCGCCCGCACGGCGAGGTCAACCCGGGCGGCTTTGATTTTGAACGCGCCGCCGCCGCCAATCACATCGACGCGGTCGGCTACATTGTCAAACTAGGGCCGCGCTTGCAGGCTGCGCAAGGCATTACGGCGCTGCGTGAGCGTCTGAGCGACCAAATAGCCGAAGCCCTGCCCGCATCCCGTGAACGCGCACTTTTACAGGCGCTCAGTGTCGGCGACACGCGTGGCTTGAGCGATGCCGATTGGGATCTCATGCGCGCCAGCGGCATCACCCATTTGATTGCGATTAGTGGTCTACACGTAACCTTGCTCGCCACGCTCGGTGCGGGTGTCGCCTATGGCTTTTGCTGGCTGTTTCCAACGATCACACGCCGCGTGCCCAGGCCGCAACTGTGCGCGGTAGTCGGGCTAGTCTGTGCAACGGGCTATGCATTGCTGGCGGGTTTTGGCGTGCCCGCGCAACGCACCTTATTGATGCTTGCCGCCTTGCTGCTGGGCATTTTGCTGAAGCGGGTGCAAACCCTGTGGCAAGGCTTTGCGTTGGCGCTCTTGGCGGTGCTAGTTGTTGATCCGCTGGTGGTATTGAGCCCCGGCGCATGGCTCAGCTTTATTGCGGTTGCGCTACTGATTATTGTGTTCGGACAACGCTTTCCCAAGCTCAACTGGGGGCGAGAACTCATCTCAGCGCAATTGCTAATGACGCTGGGTTTGTTGCCGCTGAGCCTAGTATTTTTCGGCCAAGCATCGCTGGCTGCACCGTTTGCCAATCTGATCGCTGTGCCGCTGGTGTCGTTAGTGATCGTACCTTTGGTGTTGGCCGCGACCGTTTTGTTGCTTTGCGCGCAAGCCGCACTGGCTGCACCGCTGCTGAAACTAGCCGCGCTTTTCTGGCATTGGTTATTAAAGCTATTGACGAGCATCGCTACGCCTGCGGTGATGACGCAATATTTTGCCCCGCCCAGTGCTATCGCCCTCGTGCTTGCAGCAGTTGGCGTGCTGTTGCTGTTTAGCCCGCGTGGCGTTGCGTTGCGCCACTATGCTTGGTTT
>JBBQBR010000046.1:0-9769 GCA_038317875.1 Lysobacterales bacterium | reverse complement strand
CATCCACAAAGCTTGCTTCGTAACGCAAGCTTTGCTTCACTAGAGCTTCCGCTCTATTCATATGGAATGATTTATGGCCTTAAGCAAAAAAATGCCACGATTGCGAATGACGAACGCGCTGATTTTCGGCGCATTAGCACTGACGACGAGCGCTAGCGTTTTGGCTGCAGTGAGTGCAACTGAAGCTGCTGAACTCGGCAAAACACTCACACCTATGGGCGGCGAAATGGCGGGCAACGCGGCAGGCACTATCCCAGCGTGGGATGGCGGATACAGCAAGGTGCCAGCGGGTTTCAAGCCGGGCGACCACCACCCAGACCCATTTAGCGCCGACAAAATTCAATTCACCATCACACGCGCTAACTTGGCAACGTACAAAGCGATGTTGGGCGCAGGCCAATTGGCGATGTTTGATAAATACGCCAATTTTAAAATGAATGTGTATCAAACACGTCGGACTGCGGCATTTCCACAGCGTACTTATGAAATGACGAAGAAAAACGCGACTACGGCAACGATTGTTGGCGCTGGCGCTGGCGTAGAAAATTTTGCCGAAGGCACGCCTTTCCCTATTCCAAAATCTGGCTATGAGATCATTTGGAATCACAAGCTTAAATACAAAGGTACCAGCGTCATTCGTTGGGAAAATACCGTAACGCCATCGGCAAGCGGCGCTTTCACGCCCGTTCGAATACAGGAGAAGCTCTATAACCTTTATTGCAACCCCGGGATGACTAGCAGCACTATTAACAACGTACTGGCATATTTCTTACAGACTGTGGAATCGCCGCCGCGTTTAGCTGGCAACGTGCTGTTGGTGCATGAAACGATGAATCAATCGCTGCAACCCCGTCAAGCATGGCTTTACAACCCAGGCCAACGCCGTGTGCGCAAGGCACCACAGGTGGGCTATGACAACCCAGGAACAGGTGCCGATGGCTTACGCAGTAATGATATGACCGACATGTTTAACGGCTCGCTGGATCGTTACGAGTTTAAAACCGTCGGCAAGAAAGAAATGTATGTCAACTACAACAGCTATAAAGCACATGCAGCCGGCGTCAAATTTGATGATTTTGTTCGCCCAGGGTTTCTTGATCCTGATTTAATGCGATACGAATTACACCGTATTTGGGTCGTTGAGGCGACGCTACGCCCGGGTGCACGACATCAAATGGCACGGCGCACGTTTTATCTAGATGAAGATAGCTGGCAAATTATGGCGCTAGATCACTATGACTCGGCAGGTAAGCTCTGGCGCTATTCGGAAGCAGCCGGCATTAGCTATTATGATCAACCGCTATTTTGGAGCACGACTGAAGCGCATCACGATCTCAAAAGTGGACGTTATTTGGCTTCCGGGTTAGATAATTTGGAGCAGAAAAGCTACATTTTTGGTAGCGAAATGTCGCTTGGTGACTTCAGCCCACAAGCGCTTCGCACGTCTGGCACGCGTTAACGTCCGCTTTTCGATGGCTTTGCCGTTGCATTTTTGCGCGGCAAACGCCTTGCTTGGTTGCTATGCTCGCTTGATCTAAAACAAAACGAGCTCCTGCTGTGCGCCATCAGTTCCCCCTACTTCCAGTATTTTTAGCCCTTAGTTTGGCCACAACATGCACGGTGCCCAGCATCGCTTTTGCGCAAAAACAACTTGTCGCTATTGCAATTCATGGCGGCGCAGGCGTCATTGATCGCGCATCACTGACTAAGGAGCGGGAAGCTGCGATTCGTGCTGATTTGGAGCGAGCTGTGCGCGCCGGCTACGCACGCTTGACCGCAGGCGCGTCAAGCTTGGACGCGGTGAGCGCCGCGGTCATTGTTTTAGAGGATTCGCCCTACTTTAATGCTGGCAAGGGCGCGGTTTACACAGCTGACGGCATGCATCAACTAGACGCTGCAATCATGGATGGTGCGCGCCGACGCGCAGGTGCGGTAGCTGGCGTACACCGTGTTAGAAACCCGATTTTGCTGGCGCGCGCCGTAATGGAAAAGTCGGATCACGTTTTACTGTCAGGTACTGGAGCGGAAGCTTTTGCACGCTCACAAAATTTGAGCATGGTTCCACCCAGCTATTTTGATACGCCTGAGCGCTTGCAAGCTTTGCGTGAGGCGCAGCGGTTGGAAAAGCTAAATCCTAAAGCGACGTTGCCACACAAGGCCTACTTCGGCACAGTTGGTGCAGTCGCGCTAGACCAAAGTGGCGATCTTGCTGCAGCCACGTCGACCGGCGGGATGACTAATAAGCGCTACGGGCGAATCGGTGATACGCCACTGATAGGTGCCGGTACCTATGCGGATCGGACTTGCGCGGTTTCTGCGACTGGACATGGCGAATATTTTATCCGCTCGGTGGTTGCTTACGACATCTGTGCGCGCGTTGCTTATCGCGGCAGCACGGTCAAACAGGCTGCCGAAACCGTGATCTTGGATGTATTGAAATCGCAGGGTGGCGAAGGTGGCGTGATCACAATCGATCGCGCTGGCAACATTGCAATGCCGTTCAATTCGGCGGGCATGTATCGGGCGTCGGTCGATGTTGATGGGCATGTCGCAGTAGAGATTTTTTAGCGCTTATAAAACGATTAGCACCACGCGACAGACATAGCGCACCGAACTAAAGTCTTGCAATCGTCATAAGTGTCGTTCAAATACAACAAATCCGTCATACGACTGCGCTAAACTAGACGGCTTAAATTTATCAGCCGAAGGCCGCATCATGCGTCAGCCCGTTCACCGTTTGCCCGCTGTAAGTCAGCGTGTTCTGAATTTAGCTTTTTGTGTATCACTACTTATCAGCGCAGGAGCATTAGCGGATACCACACCCCAATCGCTTCCGTTTAATCAAGATTGGTCTAATGCCGCGCTCATTTCGACCGCAAACAATTGGTCTGGTGTGCCCGGAATTATTGGTGCCAACGGTGCGAATGCTGCAACGACAACAGCTGGCATTGACCCGCAGACGCTGATCTTTGAAGACCCAACGCCCACGTTGAGCGTCAATGCCAATCAAACCGTGGTTATGTCGACGATGCTTTCTGGCGAAGTTGCTGAGTTTGAAACGCCCGGCGTGGTTGCATTTCAGGGTAGCGGCACTGCCGATGCGCCATATTTATTGATTACGCTCAACACATCCGGGCGCGCTTCGATCCCCATGAGTTACAACTTGCGCGATATTGATGACGGTGTTGAAAACGCCATTCAAGCCGTTGCACTGCAGTACCGCATCGGCACCACCGGTACATTTACCAATATAGCAGCGGCTTTTATTGCGGATGCATCCACAGGCCCGAGTTTGGCAACATTAGTGACTCCGGTTGCGATTACCTTACCGTCAGCGCTCGATAATCAGCCGGTCGTGCAGCTACGCATTATCACCGCCAATGCTGCGGGCTCTGATGAATACATCGGCGTTGACGACATCAGCATCGGCGGCAGCGCGGTGGACATCCCACCAACCGTCAGCAGCACCACGCCTGCAAATAACGCGACGAACGTTTTAATCAATAGCAATATCACTGTGGCCTTCAGCGAAGCGGTGACGGTTTCTGGCAATTGGTACACCCTAAACTGCGTCACCAGCGGTGCGCATACGGCGGTTGTTACCGGCGGCCCCGGCACCTACACGCTCAACCCTAGCCCAGATTTTGCTTTTAACGAAAGCTGCGCACTGAATATCGTTGCCGCCAATGTGATCGACCAAGACGGCACGCCAGACGCGATGGCCGCAAACGTAACGGTAAACTTTACGACCGCAGCCGATGTTGCACCAACCGTCAGTTCAACCGCGCCAGCGAACGGCGCTACTAGTGTTAACGTCAATAGCAATGTCACTGTGAATTTCAGCGAGCCGGTGACCGTGAACGGAACGTGGTACACGCTTAGCTGTGCAATCAGCGGCAATAATTTGGCTGCCACAGTAACCGGTGGGCCTAGCAGCTTTGTAATCGACCCAACGCCAACGTTTGCGAATTCTGAGCTGTGCACGGTGAGCGTGATTGCAGCTAACGTGTCGGATCAAGATGGCACACCGGATGTGATGGCGGCAAATTTTACCGCAAGCTTCACCACCCAGGCTAGCGCTTCGAATTATTACAACAGTGTCGACGCTACCAATGCCACCACACTGCGCGCCACACTAAACCCGGTTATTCGCGGCCATACCTGCTATTTCTACTCGGGCGCTGGCACCAGCGTTTGGACCATTTTGGAAGATGCTGACCAAGCACCTGGTGCGGGCAATGAAAATAAAGTATTGGACGTCTACAAAAACGAGTTTTATACCAAGGGCATTGACCGCGCGGGCGTAAACAACAACGCGGTGACTTCGTTCAATCGTGAGCACACTTGGCCGAATTCGTATGGTTTCAACGATGTATTGACGGCACCAGGAAACGGCGGCACCCAATTTCCATATTGCCCTTACACCGACACCCACATGCTTTACATTAGCAACGTCGCATATAACTCCAGCCGCGGTAATTTGCGATACGACGACTGCGCTGGCTGTGGTGAATTAGCCACAACCGCAAACGCAGGCCAGGGTGGCCCAGGATTTCCTAATCGCTTTAATGGCACACAATTCGAAACTTGGGATCTGCGCAAGGGCGACATGGCGCGCGCCATTCTTTATATGGATATCCGCTATGAGGGTGGCACGCACCCCGTTACCGGCATTAGCGAGCCGAACTTAATCGTTACCGACAATACCAGCCTAATCACGACGACCCCCAGTGGTCAAATCGTCACGACCGGCTACATGGGTAAGCTTTCAACCTTGATTGCCTGGCACTTGGCAGATCCACCAACAGCTGCCGAGCGTGCGCGCAACGATAAGATTTTTGGCTACCAAAATAATCGGAACCCTTTCATTGATCGTCCTGAGTGGGTTGAATGCCTTTATTTAAATCAGTGCGGTGCGCCAAACGAAAACTTTTTTAAAGATGGGTTCGAGACGATTGTTCCTTAAGCATTCGTTTGATTGCGTGAATTTTAAAAACCCCGGCTTAGGCTGGGGTTTTTTTTAGTTCCAGTTGATTGAAGCCCAGCGAATTGTGCAGTTTTATCAAACAGGAATACGCTAACTCGTTGCTTTTGCTCAGCTTTTACATTCTATATTCCCAAACGATCCGTCTGGACGCATTTGAAAATTAGCCAGGTTAATTTTTGACCCACGCAAATATGTGAGTCAAATTGATGCACCAACGTCCTGATCTAACCGTTTATTACGACGGCTATTGCCCGCTGTGTAGCCATGAAATTGCTAGCTATAAGCGCCTGAAGCCGGATACGAACATCGTTTGGCTCGATCTAGCGGCTGACTCTGATGTCTTGCAAAATGAAAATTTCGACATGACGCATGCACTGTCTTTGCTGCACGTAAAGGACTCGCGCGGCACTTTGCATATCGGCTTGGCGGCGCATTTATTGCTATGGCAGCATTTGCCCGGCTTTCAGTGGCGCACCCGGGTATTACGCACGAGCACAGTTTTGCTGAGTCTATGCAATCAAATCTATCTTTTCTTTACGCGCCACCGCCCCGGATTGTGGCGACGCGCTCGTGTTCAAGCGCAACGTGGCGTAAAGACAAGCGTGGCGAGTCTCAATGGCGGCCGATCATGAGCCGACCAACGCTCGTTTGGCGCGATTTGCGCGCACTTAGCCCGTTTCAAGTTGCAGTCGAGATCACTCTGCCAATACCGTGGCTGATATTCGCGCTCATTTTTGGTGCTTTTGGGCTTTGGTATTTGACGGTTATAGCCACGTTTGCGATGTTTATGACCGGCCTGCGCGTGACGCACAACGCGTTTCACAATACCGTAGGGTTAAGCAAAAGAGGCGACGATTGCCTAATGTTTGGCTTAAGCGTGCTGTTAGGTGGTGCCATGCACGCAATCGAATATACCCATCTAGAGCACCATCGTGATTGCTTTGGTGCGAAAGATATTGAAGGCGCGATTGCGCGCTTAAGCTTTGGCCAAGCCTTAATGCAAAGCCCAAGCTACCCGCTGCGCATTCACTGTGCCGCCTTAAAACATGGCAGCGCACGGCAAAAATTTTGGGTACGGCGCGAACTTGCAGCAGTCGCGCTGTTGCAAATTCTAATCTGGTTGGTTGTTGACAGCAGCGTGTTACAGCTGATGTCGCTTGCGCTGATTTTTGCGAACCTAACGGCCGCTATGGTCGGAATCTGGGCGGTACATCGCAGCTGTGATAGCACCGCCTTTAGCGCGCGTTCTTCACGGTCAAAAATTTTGAATACGCTGGTCTATGGCATGTTTTTCCACCTGGAACACCACCTTTATCCTGGCGTTCCAACGCGAAACCTGGCGGTGTTAGCGCAGCGCTTGGATCTGGCGAACCAACAGGCAGGCGCAATTGAGCGGATTCAAATGGTTACTGGTCGCTAGCTATGTGCTGAACGAAACCCGTTCATGCTGAGCCTGTTGAAGCATGTAGCCGCGCGCTTGATGATGCACAACGGGCTGTGGCTGCGTCAGTATTTGTGTGGCTCTGCGCTTCGACAGGCTCAGGGCGAACAGTTCTTTTAGACTTAAATAGAAAACAACTCATGCCTTGAACATCGCTTTGAATCGCACCCGTGCGCCAGTGCCTAGACCAAAATAAGGCGCGTAGCCTGTTAGACTCCGCGCCGGTTAAGAATTGGGCCTAAATAGGCAAGGACGCCTTACAGAATGATTTTGTTGAACCCGCATAACTTGTTGAGCGCCCGTTTGTGAGCGCAACCATTATTTTGAAAAACTTGCGCGTGCCCAGCGTGATTGGTGTCTACGAGCGCGAAAAAACCGCGGCGCAAACGCTAAAGTTAGACTTAGAGCTGAGCTTGCGCTCCGCAAACGCGTCAATTTCCGACAAATTGCACGACACCGTCGACTACGATGCGCTGATCAAGTCTATTCGCGAGTTTGCCAGCACGCACACGCATGAGCTTTTGGAACGCTTTACCTATAACTTAGCGCAGTACTTGCTGGCTAATTTTCCGCTCAAGCACGTGCAAATTACCGCCTGGAAAGACATCGCCGCGCATGCACCGACCGATATCGCTGTGCGCGTGAATATGGCGGCGGGTGAAACCTGGCAGCAAAGCACACCACGCGGCTTCGAGGATGATCGCTACAATGATTGATGCAATTGACGCGAACGCAGAGCCGGTCGAAGATTTCACCGAGCTGCTTGCCGCACAACCCATTGAACGGCTTGAACGCGATGGCACCCACTACACATTATTGGGCACTGCGCACGTTTCTAAAGCCAGTGCCGATGCAGTCATCGCGCTGCTAAAAATCGAAACTTTTGACGCCGTAGCAATCGAGCTGGATGCCGCGCGTTTTCAAGCGCTCAAAGACCCAGACAGCTACAAGAAGCTTGATTTAATTGAAGTATTCAAGACCGGCAAAACGATTTTAGTGGCGGCAAATTTGGCGCTTGGTGCCTATCAGCGCCGATTGGCCGAGCAAGTTGGGATTGAACCCGGCAGTGAAATGTTGGCCGCCGATATTGGCGCAAGCAAACTTGGCTTACCGACATTGCTTATTGACCGCGACGTCGGCCTGACCTTGGCACGCTGTCGTTGTGCACTCGGATTTTGGGGTGGCGCGAAACTCATTACCGGCAGCGCGTTGAGCGTTTTTTCCGAGGATGAAATCGCACCCGAAGAAATCGAGAAGCTTAAAACCGGCGACATGCTGCGCTCGACTTTTGGTGATTTCGCAAACGAATCACCCGCGTTATTTGACGCGCTAATTTCAGAACGCGACGAATTTATGGCAGCAAAATTGCGCGAGCTAAGCAGCGAGGGCAATCTCAAGCGGGTGCTCGCCGTGGTGGGCGCTGGCCACCTAGCAGGTATGGTGCAGGCGTTAAAGGCAAATTCTGAGCCGCCAAAAGTGGTCATTGAGCGCGTCAGCGCAAAGCCTAAGCCCTCGATGTGGCCAAAAATCATCGGCTGGTCAATCACACTCATTTTGATTGGCGGCATGGTGTGGGGTTTTCATAAAGGTTTCGATCAAGGCAAAGATCAACTGTTGATTTATTTATCAATGACTGCAGGCGGCGCTTTTATTGGCGCAATGCTGGCGCGCGCAAACATCCTCAGCGCTCTGGCGGGTGCCGTTAGCGCACCGCTCACGGTGTTGCATCCTGTTTTATCCTCTGGAATGTTCAGCGGTGCGGTTGAAGTTTGGCTACGCAGGCCCACCGTGCATGACTTTGAAGCGCTGCGAGTAGACTTGCGCGACACCGCTGGCTGGTTTAGAAACAAAGTATCGCGCGTGCTTCTAGTATTTTTACTGACCAATTTGTTCACTGCGATCGGAATTTGGATTACGGTTTTTAACTATGTCTACAAATGGGGCGCTGCGGCGCTTCAGCACGTTTTCTGATTTAACAATGGCGTTCAAATGCGTATGCCGTTGAACGCACTGATACACATGACTCACATTTTCGATTAAAAAGGTTTCAGCTCATGTTAGGTTTTTTAAAGAAGTTTTTTTTGCCCGATGAATTGGCAAGCCGCCCTGCCGCTAAGGCCGCGAAATCAGATAAATCAGTAACGAAACCCGCTACCGCGCCGCGCAAAGCTGCCGCTAGCAACCCTATCGATGCACTTGCCGCGATCAAAAGCCCCGATATCGAAGCGCGCAAAGCCGCACTGAACGCCATTGACGACCTGACCGTACTGAATGATCGCGCGCAAAATGATAGTGACGCAAAAATCAAACAAATCGCGCTGGCAAAGCTAAAAGTCGAACTCATTGCGACACGCCAAAACGTCACTGAACGGATCCGCGTGTTGAATGTCGTTGATGCCGCTACACTGGAATATGTCGCAAAAAGTGCACCAGAGCCTGAATTGCGCCGTGCGGCATTAGCGAAAATTACGCGCAACGGCTTTTTAGGCGACCGCGCGATCAGCGACCCGGACAGCGCAATCCGTTTGGAATTGGTGGCGCGCATTGAAGCGCCGAATACGCTTGAACGCGTTAGCGAAGCTACGCGCACCAAAGACAAGGCCGTTTATCGCGCGGCCAGCGAAAAACTCAGCGCCGCAAAGTTTGCCGCAGGCGATCAAAAAGAACTAGACGCGCGTGCGCTAGTGCTTTGCGTCTCGATTGATTCACTAATACGCAATCCACCTAGCGATGTTGAAGCCAAATTAGCCATGATCGACACTGAGTGGCAAATTTTAGCCGCAAAGGCATCGAGCGCACTTAGTGTGCGGTTTTTAGGCGCACGCAATACGCTTCAACGCATCGTGCATCCGCCTGAGCCCGCAGTCGTATTAGAACAAGCAGAAGCGGAGGTGCCAGAGCCAAACGCCATCGTGTTGCGCTCCGGGCTAGATTTAGAATTAGCCGACGCCATGCGCCGCGTAAGCGATGCAATCGCAGCCGACAATGTCCGTTTGGATACACTGGATAGCCTACAGCGCGGCGTCGATGCGCGCTTTGCCGCAATCCAACCCAGCAGCGATGATGTTGCCGCGCTGGCCAACATTCGTGCGCAACTTGCCACCGCGCGGGATTCTCTGCGCGCCGCAGCCGCCAGCCGCCAAGCAAAAGTTGATGCGCAAACCGAGGCGGCACGCGTGTCGATCAAGCAGTTTAACGATGCCGTCGAAGCGGGTGACTTAAGCGCCGCGCGTGCGCAAGAAAAACTATTGGATGCCAGAAAATCTGAGCTTGGCGGTGTGCTTGCGGCTGCAGACAAACGCAGCCTGGGTGATGCCAAAGCCAAGCTTGGCAAATTGCTC
>JBBQBR010000045.1:0-9811 GCA_038317875.1 Lysobacterales bacterium | reverse complement strand
GGGAGCAATCTTCGTGATGCAAAAGGCTTCGTTAGGAACTGTACGGCTCTGCGCTTCGACAAGCTCAGGGCGAACGTATCACTACAAAATTTCAACCCTATTTTGGCCGAGCTCTAGTGCGCACCCTTCGGGCAATGGCATACCGCAGTCGGCCCCAGCAGTCGCTCCAGCGCATTACCTGAAACACCGCCGTGTAGCTGCCAATAGAACTTAGGTTCCTTGCGTTCTAAGCCGCCCACTTCACGCATCGAATTCGCGTCAAATAGACGGCCGTTGACCATGACATAGGCGCTATCCGCAGTTGCCCGAATATTCTCGATAGGATTGCTATTGAGCACGATCAAGTCCGCCAATTTTCCGGCTTCAAGTGAACCTATGTCCGCGCTCAAGCCTAAGTAGTCAGCGCCGCTAATGGTGGCCGCCTTTAAGGCATTGAAATTACTCATGCCGCCTTGGGTAAGCAGCCAAATTTCCCAATGCGGCGATAAACCTTGCAGCTGACCATGGCCGCCGACTTGAATGCCAATGCCCGCTTCACTGAGTTGCTTAACCGCCTTGCTGACTTCAACGTGGTAGTAATCCCACTCCGGGGTTAGTTGGCGGCGAATGCTGCGTGCATCCAGCGTTTCACGTGGGAAAAAACGCAGCAATTTTTCATTTTCCCAAATCTTGTCGCGCTCATAAAACCAGTATTCGCCATTCACGCCGCCATAGTTCACCACCAAAGTTGGCGTGTTGCGCACATCGGTCGCTTTCCAGGTATTGATCACGTCTGCATAGAGGGGCGCCACTGGCAAATTGTGTTCGACGCCGGTTGAGCCATCCAAAATCATCGTCAGGTTGTGGTTGAACGTGCTGCCGCCTTCCATCACTACTGTCATACCTAGCTCGCGCGCGGCTTGGTTGATTTGCTGGCGCTGATCACGGCGCGGTTGGTTATAGCTTTTCACGCTCCAAGCGCCCTGAGCTTTGAGCCGGCGTAGGTGCGCGCGGGCATCCTCAATGGAGTTGATCACCGCCTTAAAATCACCGTCGGCGCCATACAGAATCGTGCCGGTCGAGTACACGCGCGGGCCGACGTTTAGCCCCGCCTTGAGCAGCTCCGACTGGCCAAACACTTCCTGGGTATTGGCGCTTGGGTCGTGCATGGTGGTAATGCCAAACGCTAAGTTTGCGTAGTAGGCCCAATTCGCCTGCGGGCTTGGGCCGTTGTGAAAGTGATTGGCGTGCGCGTGCACGTCAATAATGCCTGGCATGATGGTTTTGCCGCTGGCATCAATGATCCGCGCGCCGCTGGGAATGCTGATATCTTTTCCGACCGCCAAGATCTTTGCGCCAGCAACAATAACCGTGCCCTCTTCAATGACCTCAGCGCCGCGCATGGTGATAATGCGCGCGTTTGTGAACGCAACAATCTCGCTGCTGGCGGGTTGATCCAGCGGCACCGATAGCCCGACATTCAAACCCGCAATCGACTCCGGCTTCGGCAGCGGCGTTTTTGCGTCGTGCAAATACGCCAAGGTATCGCTAAGCTTGCGGCTGTAGTAATTGCGCCCCACTAGCCAGTGCAGGCTTGCAGAATCGGCCGCCCAATGCAGGTAAGAACCGACATCGTGGCTTACTTTCGCCACGGGCATGGCGGTGCTGTCTTTGCTCAGCTCAATACTGGCACCGACTTGCGGCATGGGTGCGACATAGGCATCAAATAGTTCGGTGAATGCAACAAATTTGCCGTCTGGGCTGGGCACGACGAAATCCACGTATTTCAGATTAAAGATCTCGCGCAGCTCTTCCCCGTTTAGTCCCACGCTCATTAGTTTTTTCTCTAGGCCGCCGCCACTGAGATAAAGCACGCGTTGGCCCGAAGCATCAAAAAATGGCTGACTGGCGTTTTTCGCGATGCGCTTAGCCGCACCACCAATACTTGGCATCACATACACACCCGCGTTTTGGCTGAAACGAAAGTCAAGCAGATTGCCGCCGCCCAAAATGGCGTAAACGATGCGGCTGCCATCGCGCGAATAATGCGGCGTGGCATAGACCGCAGGTTCGCTAACCAGCGCGCTCGCCGGGCCGCCACTGAGCGCGATTTTTTGGATGCTGCCCATTTCTTGATCGTTCCAGCGCACATAGATCAGGCTCTGGCCGTCCGGGCTAAAGCTTGGGCTGTACTCGAAGGCGTTGTCATCGCCGCTCAGGCGCACTGGCACACCATTGGGCAGGGCTTTCTTCCAAAGATGCCCAACCGCTTGAAAGACGAGCGTCTGGCCATTTGGGCTGGTCGCAGCGTCGCGAATCATGTGCGGCTCGAAGCGCTCGCCACTATCAATTGTGTGCGTCGCCCGCACTGGCTGGTCAAGAAGTTGACTAACTTGCGCTGTGAATTTGATCTCCGTAGCACCTGCAAGACTTTCTTGCGCAACCGGCACGCGCCAGAGTTTACCCTGGGCCCAAAGCACGACACTGGCGCTATCGGGCGTGAATGACATATTGGGATAGGGCCCAAAGATCGCCCAAGCTTCCTGTTGATCATGACTCAGTCCATCCCACAGTGGCCGCATCGCACCGCTGGCTAAGTCCATTGCGTACAGCACCGTTTTTTCCCGCACCCGACGCGCAAAAACCAGCCACTTACCGTCGGGCGATGGTGTCGGTGAAATTGCGCCACCTTGCACGGTAATTAAATCATCAATCTCGCCATTTTCACGATCCAGGCGGCGAATCGCATAAATCAAGCCGTGCGGATCTTTGTTGTATTGGAAAGTCGGGCCCGCGCTGACGTCTTCACTAAAATAAACGTAGCGGCCATCGGGCGAAATCGCTGGCTGTCCGGCATCTTGTTGATCATTCTTGCGCTTGGTCAACCCAATACCATCGCCGCCACTGCGGTGATATAGCCACATTTCCCCAGCACCTAGGCTGCGCCCTGCCGTAAAGTGTTTGCGCGCAATCAGGAATTCGCCATCGGGCGTCCATTCGGCGTTATTGAGCAAACGAAAACTTTCTTTGCTGACTTGCTTTAGATCCGACCCATCCACATTCGCGGTCCAAATATTGTCGCCACCGGCGCGATCAGAAGTGAAGCTAATGCGCTTGCCATCGGGTGAAAAGCGCGGCTGCACCTCAAAGGCCTTGCCGCTCAATATACGCTTGGCCAGCCCGCCCGCAATCGGCAGGGTGTAGATATCGCCCATCATCGAAAACGCAATCTGCTTGCCATCCGGGGCCACATCTACGTCCAACCAAGTTCCCTCATCGGTGTCAAACGTGACCGTTTTGCTCTTGCCGTGCGGCGCATTGACATCCCAGTTTGGCTTTTTGTCAGGCGCTTTGTCAGCGGCAAAAATCTGGCCGACAAACGCCAGCATAAGCAGAATGATCCAATTGCGCATCGCGCTTCCCTTTTAAAAAGTATCGCGCGATGCTAGCGCAAGCGTTGGTACTTTGGCAGGCGTTACTGGCTTACCTGAATTCGTGCGCGCTACCGCCGACGGTGAAGCGGCTTTATGCACAGCCCCGCGCAAATCTAGGGCCAATTGCGCTTGGTAGTACGTCGCTAAGGGCGGCCCGTCCGCAAGCGCATCGTCGCGTTGCACCAGATTCACAGTCAGCTCCATCAACACCGCCCGCTGCGTCGAGCGCTTGCCGCTGTGTCGTACCCTGGCTGCCAGTGCTATTTCGCGAAAGCGCGATTCTGGCATGCCGGCTTCGAGTTTTCCACGCTGTGCTGAATAAATTGGGCTTAGATTAGAATCACGAGGCCAGCCGCGTCAAAGACTTTGTTGTTTCGGAAGTCTAGTCACGAATTATGTTTTGCAGAGCAGCGAATTTGTGGTCGCGCGGGCGAACACCCAAACCAATGGCACTACCCGCGCCCAGTCGCTAGGCGGATACTGTGCCCCGCATTCACGCGCCCGCACCTTGTTGTGCCGCGCGCCGCAATCTTTTAGTTCCCTCGCCCCTTCTTAAGCAAGAGCATGTTTTCAATATGAATTCTTCAAAATCTTTACTCGCAGTCGCACTGGCTTCAGCCATCGCCTTGGTTGGCTGCGTCGATGATGCGCCACCCGCTTCTGACGCGCCGAAGCCAAGTGCGCAAGCTGCCGCACCAGCTTTTAAGCTCAGCATTGACGAAAGCCAACTGCCAAACTTGGCTGCGTTTAATGCGGCCGATTTAAATGCCAGCACCGGCGCGTGCGCGGACTTAAATGCCTACGTCAACGAAAATTGGCTGAGCAAAAACCCAGTGCCGTCGGACCGCACCACCTGGGGCAGCTTTGAAATGCTTGCAGAGCGCTCTTTGGCGGTGCAAAAACAAATTGCCGAGCAAAGCTCCGGTTTTGCAGCGCGTACCGGTGTCGCGAAATTTGTCGGTGATATTTATGCTTCTGGCATGAATGAAGCGGCAATCGAAGCTGCTGGCCTGAGCCCGATCCAAGGTGAGCTTGATCGAATTGCCGCGCTCAGCACGCCGCAGTCGATGCTCGACTTCATGCGCACCCAGCAAGCGCAAGGCCAATCTTTGTTGTTTGGTTTGGGCGGCGAATCCGATTTCAAAAATCCAGATTTGGTGATTGCCTATGTCGTTCCTGGCGGACTGGGCTTGCCAGACAAAAGCTATTACCAAGGCGATGCGCATCTGGCGGAACGCCAAGCCTATGAGCAACACATTGCCGCTACGCTGAAATTGGCTGGCGCTTCAGACACTGACGCTGCAGCACAAGCGAAAACGGTTTTGGCCATCGAAACCAAGCTGGCTGATAAGTCTTTCTCAAGCGAGGAGATGGCACGCGACGTTTCCAAGTACTACAACCCCGTTACCGTTGCTCAAGCGCAAGAACTGGCACCTGGTTTTGAGTGGGCACGCTATTTCAACGACGCTGGACTTGCTGACCCCGGCACCCTTTCGCTTTCCAATCCCGATTTCTTTAAGGCATTGAGCGCGATGTTAAGCAGCACGCCGATC
This sequence comes from Lysobacterales bacterium, assembly GCA_038317875.1. GTDB lineage: Bacteria > Pseudomonadota > Gammaproteobacteria > Xanthomonadales > SZUA-5 > JANNYA01. The sequence goes on along the minus strand of JBBQBR010000045.1, from coordinate 4,845 downwards.
GCTGATTGGCAGGCGTATTTGCGTTTCCACAGCATTGATAGTGCCGCGCCCTATCTGTCTAAAGCCTACGCCGATCAGAACTTCGCTTTTTACGGCACCGCGCTTCGCGGCCAAAAGGAGCAAAAAGCACGCTGGAAACGCGTGCTAGACACCGTTAATGGCAACGTCGGTGAAGCGATGGGTGAGCTATACGTGCAGGTGGCGTTCCCGGCCGAATCCAAAGCGCAAATGCAAGCACTGGTGGAATCGCTCAAAGTTGCGTTGAAAGCCCGACTGGAAAAATTAGCGTGGATGAGCCCAGAAACCAGGGAAAAAGCGATTGAGAAATGGGGCACATTCGTCGCCAAAATTGGTTATCCAGATAAATGGCAAGACTGGACTGGTTTGCAAACAACCCCTGATAACTATGTCGGCAATGTGCGCGCCGCAGTCGCGTTCCAATTCGCCGATTCGATGCGCAAAGTCGGCAAAGCCAAAGATCGTAGCGAATGGGGCATGACGCCACAAACCGTCAACGCCCAGTACAACCCGCTGCAAAATGACATCACTTTCCCGGCCGCAATTTTGCAACCGCCATTTTTTGATCCTAAAGCGGACGCCGCCGTCAACTACGGCGGTATAGGCGCGGTGATTGGGCATGAAATGTTGCACGGCTACGACGATCAAGGCAGCCGCTTTAATTCCAAAGGCAGCTTCGTCAATTGGTGGCAGCCCAAAGACAGCGAGGGCTTCAAAAAGCGCACACAGCAGTTAGTTGAACAATTTAATGCCTACGAAGCCGCCGCTGGTAAGAAAGTGAATGGCATGCTGACCTTAGGCGAAAATATTGCCGACCTAGGCGGACTAACGGTTTCCTATGATGCAATGAAACTAGCGCATCCAGAAGACGCCGCCAAACAGGTTGACGGCCTCAGTCAAGATCAGCGCTTCTTTCTAAACTGGGCCACCGTTTGGCGTCGTAACTATACCGATAAAGAACTTTCAGTGCGTCTAGTTACTGACTCCCATGCGCCTGCGCGCTTCCGTGCCAACGGCGCGCCGAAAAATATGGAAGTGTTCGCCAACGCGTTCTCTTGCAAAGCGACCGACCCAATGGTGCGTAGCGGCAATCGCAAAATCGCGATTTGGTAATTGCGCCCAGCGGCTTTGAATGAAAAACGCCGCCTTCGGGCGGCTTTTTTTTGTAAGCCCGGCCGCTGCAGCGCTGCTCTAGAACTATTGCCTAAGTCAGCTTACATCGCGTCAATTGATAGATTGATTGAATTCGTCGCATGCGCCACTGGCACCAAATACTTCCCGAAAGCCTTCCTGCACTGGCCAAGCAATGACAGGCCGCGCAACTTTTGTCAGCTGAGCACGAACCCAGGCTATGGCAACGTTTGCGTATTGAATGGAACTACAACTCAAATCACCTCGAAGGCAACACCCTGACTTATGGTGAAACGCGGCTGCTGCCGATTCATGGCCGCACGCGCGGTGACCACTTGATGCGTGAATATGAAGAAATGCGTGGTCACGACGTGGCCATTGAGCTGGTTCAAACCCTTGCGCAAGAACCGCCGCCGCTCACTGAGGGCGACGTTCGGGATCTCAATCGCATGGGTTTGAAAGAAGGATTCTGGCGCCTGGCGCAAACTCCAGGCAGTGAGCCAACGCGCAAATGGGTCGAGCCTGACCGCTATAAAACGGCGGCGAATCACGTGCTGACCACAACCGGCGAAATCTTTCAATTCGTGGCACCCGAGGCAACTCCAGCGGCGATGTCTGATTTTATCGTTTGGCTGCGTGGCGAGCTTGAATCGCGATTGCGCGCGCGGACGCAGGCGATCTAGCGCCGTTGGCATCTTATTTTGAGGCGCTGATTGCCTGGTCGCTCGCACTCGGCATTCAAGCAGCTGCGCTATTGATCGAGCTTGAAAGTGACGGGTAATTAGAATATGCACCTGGCCAGCCCGCAAGCAGCTTAGCCACCACCACCTCAATGTCGCTGAAATTCATGCAGGCATTGCACTATTGCCAGAGGGCGCAAGGCGCACCGAGGTGCGTGCAAACATGCTTTGTTGTTAAAAATCTCAAACCGCGCAGAAGTAAAAAAGCGAAAAAGAGAAAGCGCCTTCGCTTTCGCGGTGGTTCGACGTTCTTATAGTACCCAGCACGATAAAAAGCATAAAAAATGAAACACGGGCCCCGTTTCTTTGGCGTAAAAACTTGCACATGTTTTCTAGCACTTCGCGCTGTTTTAAAGCGAAGTCGAAGTTTTCGAATCGCTGCGAATAGTCGCTTGACGTTGCTCGCTATCGGGTTGTCGGCATCGCTTAGCACGCCGCTTATGGCGAGCAGTTTTGCCGTTACCACGACATTGGATGCCGTTGATTTGATCCCTGGTGATGGCGTTTGCGCCACTGCGATCGCAGCGTGTAGCTTGCGTGCGGCCATTAGCGAAGCGAACGCGCTTGCGGGCGCTGACACCATTATTTTACCGAGTGGAAACTTTGTTTTGACCATCGCTGGTGCCGCAGAAGACGAAAATGTCAGCGGTGATTTGGATATCTCCAGCAGCATTACTTTGCAAGGTTTAGGATCCGCCCAAAGTGTGATCGATGGAAATGCCTTGGACCGAGTGCTCGATGTGCACGGCGCGGATAACCAAGTCGCCTTGATTGGACTAACTTTGCGCAACGGCATAGCTGACGGAGCGCAAGCCGATAGCAACGCTGGTGCCGGACTGCGCGTGGGCGTAGCGGTGCAATTGCAACTGAGCGAAGTTGACGTCACAGACAACCTAGCAATAGGAACCCTTGGTGCGATTGGCATCGAAAATTTTGGCTGCATCACTGGATCGCGCGTGCGCGTCATTGGCAATCGTCTCAGCCCTATTGCATCAGCGTTTGCACTCGCTGGCGGGATTGCCACGCACGGTGCCATGAGTTGTCTCAATTTAGATCGCAGCGAAATCAGTGCGAACGTCGCGCAGGATGTGGGCGGCATTTACGCCGAAGCGCATGCGCCAATTCAAATGCGCAATAGCTTGATCGCAGGCAACGTAGGTAGCGTCGGCGCGTTGTTACTCAATCAGAACAACACCGTCGTATTTGAAAACGTAACCGTAAGCAGCAATCAAGGCGGGCTCGCGGCCATCCTGAATGACGGCGGTTCACAGCTATCGCTACGCAATTGCACGGTCACGAAAAATCGCGCCGCAACTGGATCGAGTATTGTTGGCGGAATAATGGACGTCCACGGCATGCCCGGCACGCCCGGCTTAGTCGATATCAGTAACTCTATTGTTGCCGGTAATGGCCCAGGTACGACGGCGGATGACTGCCTAAACATCCACGCTGGCACCGGTGGCAATATTGTTGGTGATAGTGGGCGCTGCCGCTACGTTTCCGCTGTGGGCGACCAATTAGACGTAGATCCGCAGCTCAGTCCCCTGCAAGACAACGGCGGTGCAACGCGCAGCCACTTGCCGGGTGCTGCCGCGATTGATCACGGCAGCGCACAGAATTGCGCTGAACTTGATCAACGCGGTGTGACCAGGCCGCAAGATGGCGATGGAGATGACACAGCAGTCTGCGATGCTGGCGCCGTAGAAATCTATCGCGGCCTATTCGCCGATAGTTTTGAAGCGCGATAAGGTGAAACGCAGACGCCCTCCGGTGTTTGCCAACGGCTTTGCGTGAGCAGCGTGCAGTTTTAAGACATGCTAGTGGTGGTCACTCACGGTGAAAGGTGGGTGTCCTTTGTCGTCCGTGCTTTGTGCCTTGTTGCCGTATCGTCCTTTGTCGTTTATCGCGCTACCATTGGCTTTCGGGCCGCGTGTCGCGCTGTATTCAACATTGGGCCCACAAGACAAACAGTGTGAGTATAGAATCTGGTCATGCGTATCTATCTTGATAACTGTTGCTTGCAGCGCCCTCTGGATGACCAGACGCATCCACGTATTAGGTTGAAACAGAAGCCGTTTTTGTAATTTTAGCCGCTGTCCAAGCAGGTGCGTTGTCGCTCCTTGGCTCTGAGGCACTCGATTATGAGGCTGGGCGCATACCTGACGAAACGCGTTGCTCTGAGGTTCTCGCAGTTTTGGCGCTTGCAACAGAGCATCTGCAAATAACGGATGCTGTCGAGTCCTTAGCGCAATTATTCGAACAGCAGGGTATTCGCGCAATGGATGCCCTCCATTTAGCCCAGGCGTCGATTGCAAAAGTCGATTTCTTCTGTACCTGCGACGACAAGCTATTCCGAAAGGCGCAAGCACTTCAAGGTTTATCCTGCAAAGTCACCACTCTTTTAGGCATCGTGCCGGAGGTAACAAAATGAGCGTGCATATCCAACCAATCGCCGTCCTAACCCATCATGCGAAACACCTCCTAATTAAAGAGCTCGGCGCGGTTGATGCGATGCGCTTCCTAAATCAATTTAGAGCTGGGAACGGTGACTACACGGGCGAACGTGAGCAATTATTTAAGGGCGATACGGTGCAAAGCATAGTTGCTGACATCAAAGCAAAAAGAAGCAAAGCCTAAAAATAGCTCCACCCGGCAACGTTCTCGTCGCTTGGCTACTCACCCGCAGTCGATTGCCAAAAAAGCCAACGCCGAAGACAACGTCAATGGCCGATTCTGGCAGAGCCGATTTAAAGTTCAGGCGCTGCTGACCGAAAAAGCCGTGCTGACGGCAATGACCTATGTGGTGAGCCAAAAGTGCGGGCCTGGCTGCTGGCACAGCCCGCAAGCAGCTTAGCCACCACGACCGTCAATGTTGCAGAAATTCATGCGGGCATTGCATTACTGCCAGAGGGTGCAAAGCGCACCGAGGTGCGTACCAACATGCTTGCGGGCTTAC
>JBBQBR010000044.1:0-9813 GCA_038317875.1 Lysobacterales bacterium | reverse complement strand
TCAATTTCGCCAGCTCGAATCGCGCGCCTTAAGCCGCGCTCAAGCGCAACATGCTCACGCGCACGCAGACTCATGGTCGGTGCAAAAAACGCGTATTGATTTCGACCTCGGTCTTTCGCGCGAAACATTGCAGTATTGGCGCTTTGCAACAATTCGACGACTTTCGTGCCATCTTCAGGGGAAATCGCGACGCCTACGCTGGCGCTGGTAGATGCCTCTGTTTGATCAACCAAAAATGGCTGAGAAACACGTTCCAAAATCTCGCGGCAAACCTGGGCCAAGGTTATCAAGTCAAGCGGTAAACCTTCATGCGCCACGGCAATAAACTCATCGCCACCGACGCGGGAAACCATGGAAAACTGCGTCATAGCGCGCAACCGTTCCGCCAACTGCATCAACATGGAATCCCCGAACGGATGACCATGCGAATCATTCGCCCGTTTAAAGTTATCCAAATCGATATAAAACACCGCCACCGGCGCAACGGCACCGTTGCCGAGTCCTCGACCACTCGCAAGCCCCAAACGCCGTTCTAGCGAACTAATTAGCAATCGCCTATTTGGCAACGCAGTAAGCGGGTCAAAAAAAGCCATATTTTGCAGCTGCGCGTTACTGTGCTGCAGCTCGACAGTTCGCTCCCGTAGGCACCGCTCTAGCTCTTGATTACTACGTGACATTTCACCTTGTATGTCGGCCAGTACTGTCAAATCTCGAATGATGCCCAGCAAGTAGGTTTTGCCCGCTATTTTGATTAAGGTTTTCTTTGTCTCAATGACGCGACACTCGCCGCTAGGATTCGTGTGCTGCTCCAAATTGACGTTACTGCCACCGAATTGCAAAACTTCGTCATCCTTTGCCCAAAATACGCGAGCCTCCGTTGCCGGTGAAATGTCAAAATCACTTTTTCCGATCAGCCATTGCCGATCTTTACCAACCAGCACACAAAACGCCTGATTAACATAAACCCAGCGGTGGTCTGAGTTTTTAACGAAAACTGGGTCAGGAATTTCATCCAAAATCACGCTAAAAGCAGCGGCTCGCGCTGCTCCATGAGCGTTCTTAGGATGGCTGACATTAGACGCATTAGGCATCTGTTGAGCATCAGGATTTAGCGCGCGCTGTCAACTACTGTTATCGCAAACCAAGCAGCTGCCGTGCCGGAGCGTTTTTACATGCTTCCAATTGAACCAATACAGGTTTTGACCCCAGGCGAGGCTTCGGTTGTAATTTGACTCACCACCAGCAAGCCGCCATGAGCTTAGAAGAAACTTCGTTTCCACTTCGCAATTTATCTCGCTTTGCGGGATTGCTACGCTTAGAAGAAACTTCGTTTCCACTTCGCAATTTATCCCGCTTCGCGGGATTGCTACGCTAACATCTGCTATGGACAAATCCCTGACAAGCCCAGCGCGCAATGAGCACTCGCCGAAAACAGACTATTGGTTACTGCCAATATTAGCCTTAGCGTGCGTCCTTGCCTGGGATACGCAGCTTTTGACGCCACTCAAGATTCTGGTGGTTTTCTTTCATGAAGGCTCGCACGCGCTGGCGACATTGCTCACCGGCGGTAGCGTACTTTCCATGCACATCGTGGCAAACCAAGGTGGTGCGGTGCAGTCCATGGGTGGCTGGCCGATCGTAATTATTTCGGCTGGCTATCTAGGATCATTATTGTGGGGCGCACTGCTTTTAATTTTGGCGGCGCGTTCCAGTGCAGATCGGTGGATTATGGCGATCCTTGGAATCGGGATGCTGCTATTAACGGCGTTTTATGTGCGCAATCTCTACGGTTTTGTTTTTGGACTGCTGGGCGGGCTTAGCGCACTGGCAAGCGCTAAATTTTTAACAGCGTGGATTAACGATCTGATTCTAAAACTGATTGGCGTAGTCACCATGCTTTATGTGCCGATGGATATTTTTTCCGACACGCTCGCGCGCTCGGAGTTGCGATCGGACGCCCGCATTTTGGCGGAATACTTAGGCGGCACCACGATGTTTTGGGGTGCGCTTTGGCTATTAATTTCCGCAATTGTTATTCCGGCTGCGCTTTATCTTGGATTGAAGTCGCGTAAAGCTTAAGCAAGCCGCCAAACTAGGCCGAGAACCATTTTGAAATCTGCGAAAGCGCACACAGGCAACACTTAACGCCGCACCCCAAAATCCCTCCGACCGTCATCCCGGAGAACGCCGGGATCCATTTTGAAACCAGCGACAGTTCTGCGCCGAAAACCAGTCACCTAAAAAGCAAATGGTTCCCGGCCTGCGCGGGGATGACAGTTGGAACGTTGGCGCAATCGCTATGGGCGGCGACAAAAAGGCTCAAGGCAAACGTACAAAAAATACTCAACCAGCCTTCGCCGCCAGCTCCAAAAGCGCCGGTCCATACAAGCGCTGCACAGTCCAATCATCTTGCGCAACCGCGCCAAGCGCACGATAAAATTTCAACGCCGGTTCGTTCCAATCCAGCACCGCCCATTCAAAGCGGCCACAGCCGAGCTCAACGGCCCGCTGAGCGACGCTGGCGATTAATTTGAGCCCAATGCCTAAGCCACGCGCTGATTCACGCACATACAAGTCTTCAAGATAAATTCCTGGCGTGGCTAAAAAGGTGCTGTAGTTTTGGAAATACAGCGCAAAACCCTCTGCTTTGCCATCCACTTCGGCGATCAGCACTTCCGCGCAGGGTTTGCTGCCAAATAGCGTCTGACGTAGGTTTTCTTCGGTGGCAGATACTCGATCCAGCAGCTTTTCATACTCGGCAAGTTCGCGAATAAAGCTTAGAATCAAAGCCGCATCGGCGGCGGTTGCGGCACGAATGACGGGCGCACATGCGCTGTTTACGACAATACCAATCACGTCAACGTCGCTCACGAAAGTGCTACCGACAGCTCTGCAATCAAATCGGCGACGTCCTCTACGCCGACGCTGAGGCGAATCAAGCCATCGCTCATGCCCAATTCGGCACGTTTTTCTGCTGGGATTGAAGCATGCGTCATGATCGCTGGGTGCTCGATCAGGCTTTCCACGCCGCCCAAACTTTCCGCCAACGCAAACAGCTCGCAACGCTCCAGCATTTTCGTCGCAGCGGCCAAACCGCCCTTGACGACCACTGAAATAATGCCGCCGAATCCCGACATTTGCGCTTTCGCCAGCGCGTGCTGTGGATGGCTTTCCAAGCCCGGATAGATCACCTTTTCTACCGCCGGGTGAGCTTCCAGAAAGCGTGCGATTTCCAACGCGTTTTGGCAGCTGCGCTCGACGCGCAAATGCAGTGTTTTCAACCCACGCAGGGCTAAAAAGCTATCAAATGGCCCCTGCACTGCGCCGACGGCGTTTTGTAGAAAGCCCAGTTGCTTGGCAATTTCTGCCCTTGCAGTTACCAAAACGCCGCCAACAATATCTGAGTGCCCGTTCAAATACTTCGTCGCCGAATGCAGCACGATATCGCAGCCCAACTCGATTGGGCGCTGCAAAATAGGCGATGCAAACGTGTTGTCCACCACTGTTATCAACCCACGCGCTTTGCCGATGCGCGCCACCTCAGTCAAATCCACCAATTTCAGCATTGGATTGGTCGGCGTCTCGACCCAAATCATTTTGGTGTTGGGTTGAATGGCCGCTTCAATTGCGCCCGGCTGGGTCATATCGATGAAGCTAAATTGCAAACCGGCGGAGCGTTTGCGCACTTTGTCGAATAAGCGAAAAGTGCCGCCGTATAAATCGTCCATAGCGATGATGTGGGCACCACTGTCCAACATCTCCAAAACCGTCGCCGCCGCCGCTAAGCCGGAGGCAAAAGCAAAACCATCGGTGCCTGATTCCAACGCAGCGATGCAGCGCTCATAGGCATTGCGGGTTGGGTTTTGGGTGCGGCTGTACTCGTAGCCCTGATGCACGCCGGGGCTTTTTTGGACGTAAGTGCTGGTCGCATAGATGGGCGTCATAATGGCGCCGGTTGAGGGATCAGGGCTTTGTCCGGCATGAATTGCCCGCGTTCCCAGACCATGTTTGGTACCTAAGCCGTGATTAGTTGCTGTATTTGAATTAGTCATCGCTGTTTGCCGATCAATCAATTAGTCACCAAGCGTGCCATAGAAAGCGCCACATTTTTTTTGGCGCATTTCGACTTTTAGCTGACGTTATGGCACAGATTGATTTTTGACCGCTTAACGAGCGCTTGCGCGCGCCAAACGCTTCTTCTCCCGAGCAGCCGCTCGTAGGTCACGCATGCTGCCATCTTGCAGCTCAAATTTGCCCAGGCCGCAGGTGACGCCTGAATTTCCGTAGGGCTCAAAAACCTTAATCGTGTCCAAATCACACAGCTGGCTTCCACGACTTACATAACTAAAGGCTTCACGAAAACCTAAGGATGGGCAACTGAAGTCAAGTGTGTTTTTCCAAACGCTGCCATCGCGCAGCTGAAACAAAATCGTCTGGTCGTCCAACACCGCAGTGCTGCGTAAGTTATAGGTCGTAACGCAATCGCGCGTGGTCACGGCCAGCGTTTCTGCCGATGTTTCTGCCGATGTTTCTGACACTGATAAAACCGCAGCAAGCACTAATGAAATTAACATAGCAAGATCTCCTTTCAAACTCGACGTAAATTCGTCGGATGCATACTACGACTTAAAAACCGCCGTTTGCGCTGAACGCAAACGACGGCTGCATCGATTTTGGCTGCAAGCCAAATACCCTATTAGGCCTGCGCTTTTGGCCTAAGTACGCTTATCACCATTGTCGCCGCGATAACGGTGGCAACAACCGCTAGTGAAATAAGTACAGGAATTTTGATGAAATCGATTAGCAGCATTTTTAAGCCGATAAAGACCAAAACAATAGACAAGCCGTAACTCAATAAGTGGAATTTATCCGCCATACCGGCCAGCAAGAAATACATTGCGCGCAGGCCCAATATTGCAAAAATATTGCTGGTCAAAACGATAAACGGATCTGAGGTGATGGCAAAAATCGCGGGGATGGAGTCCACGGCAAAGATCACGTCGGTAATCCCGATCATGGCAACGACTAGCAGCATGGGCGTTGCAAACTTGACGCCATTTTTCACGGTGAAGAAACGCTCGCCATCAAATTCTGCGGTCATTTTCATGTGGGTACGGAAGAATTTCACGATCGGGTTTTGATCTAGATCGGGCTTCTTGTCTGCTGCCCACCACATTTTGATGCCGGTAAAAAGCAAAAACGCGCCAAACACGTATAGCAACCAATGAAACGTCGCCAGCAGCCAGGCACCGACTAAAATCATAATCGTGCGCAATATAATGGCGCCAATCACGCCATAAATCAGCGCACGTTTTTGATACTGTATCGGCACTGCAAAAAAATTAAAAATCATCAAGAAGACGAAGATATTGTCGACCGCAAGTGATTTCTCAACCAAATAGCCGGTAAAAAACTCAAACGCCCGTTGTGATGCCTGAGCATTGCCGCTTTCGTGCAAGTGCCACCAAAGCCACCCGTTAAAACACAGCGCCAATGCCACCCAAAGCGCACTCCAGCGCAGCGCTTCAGCCACGCCAACTTTGTGCGGCCCCTGTCCGCGCATCAGCAATAAATCAACCAAAGTCGCGATCACTACAAAGCAGGCAAAACCTGCCCACATCAGGGGCGTTGCAATCGTTATTGAATCCATATTTTCGTCCAGGCTCGTGTGTTTGACCCGGCAAAAAGAAAACTCGACCGGGTATGGTCGAGGTCTTGCTAACGCCCAATTCGCAATGAATCAAACGCCGATGTGCCGGTGGTTGCCCACGTGATGACGACAAAATCGTAGGAAGCTACTCCCCTCGGGGCGCGGATGAAAACAGCACGAACGCCAAGGAAATGTGAAAGCATTCGCGTTGGCGATTGCTAGGCGGTCAAGCCGCTACCGCCGCTCAACTCGCTTTAGCGTGATCTCCGGCAATCCAGGCGTTGCCGCTGAAACCGGCAATTTGAGGGTGTTTGCGTCGACTAGCACGCCGTTAATCGGCGCCGTTTTCTTGTCCTTTAACAGCGCACTACCCGTGCTTAAACATTGCCAACTTCCGCCGGTAATTTCACCCGACGCAATCGTTGTCAATGATCGATCCGAACGAATTTCGAAAGAAAGGGATTCACCGTTGTATTCGGTGCGCCAAAGTCCAACCAAACCTGAGCAATCTGGCGTGCAGCCGGTAAGCATTAGCAGCGCTAGCAGTATTGCCAAATGTTGGAGGTAATTTCGCGCATTGCGGGTCAATTTGACTTTAGATCGCGCGTTTAACTTAGCTCGCATCGCTGTTCCTTTTTGAAAGCATTTTTTTAAGAGCCTTTTTTGAAAGCCAGATAACTTAATTTTGCGACATTGTGTCGCAATCTTGAACCGATAAACCACTGGTGCCGAGAAGTAATTGCTTATCCAAAATTTGAAATTTGGCCTTTCGATACTCTTGCTGCTCACAGGCTGTGCGCATTATCAAGCACAGCCCATTGCGCTTGCTGCCCTTGCATCCGCACACAACGGCCATTCCTTGGATGCGCCGTGCCGCAAAGCGTCAACGGTGAATGCTTCCGAGTTCTCAGAGATTGCGCTGATCGCCGCAGCACAGTGCTTTAACCCTGAACTTGCGCGCGCAAAGGCGGCAATCCAGTTAGCGCTCGCAAATGGCGAACTTGCCCGACAATATCCCGGTTTAGCGCTGGTGCTGAATGCCGAATATGCGCGCAAAGCGCCGGAATCCTCAAAATGGTTGGCGGGTTTTAGTCTAGATCTGCCGTTGGATGTTGGCACGCGCAAGGCTGTACGCATTGAGGCCGCCGAACAAGCGCAAGTCTTGGCGACGCTCGAAAATGCGCTAGCGCAACGCGCGGTTGCGGGCAAAATTGGCGCAAGCGTCGATACAATCCGAGCGAGCTTAGGCGAACAGGAATTGTTGCACACGCGCGCACAGCAGTCGCAGCGTTGGCTTAAATTCGTCGACCAACAGATTTTAGAGGGCCAGGCTGAGCGCTCAGAGCGGCTGAAACCGCAGCAAGAATTATTGGCGACGCAAGCGGCATTGCTAAACGCTAGCGCCGCTGAACGTGCTGCGCGCAGCCAGCTGGCGCAGGCCTTGGGCGTGCCGTTGGCGCAGGTGCTTAATAGGCAGCTGGCGTTGAACATTGCGCCAAAGCGTGCGGCTTTTGGTGTGGGCGTCGACTCGGCAAAGCGCCAAGCCGCCCTGCTCGCACGCCCGGAACTGCTTCGCGCCCTGGGCCAGTATCAACTCGCGGAGCTGGCCTTACGTTTGGAATATGCCAAACAGTATCCAGAGTTGCGCTTGTCCCCAGGCTACATTTGGGAGCGCGGTCTGGTCAAATTGCCACTTGCTTTGGGCGCACTTTTACCTCCTCTGGATGGCAACCGCAGCGCCATTGCGGTAGCGCTAGCAGCACGCAGCTTGGCGGCGCGTGAGCTAGAACTAACTCAAGCAAACATCAGTGCCGAAATTGATTTGGCATTTGCGAATCGGGACGCGGCGCGGTCGGCTTTGCGGCTTGGGATCCAGCAAATGGAGCTGGCGAATACTGAACTCAGTGCGGCAAAAGCCGCGTTTGACGCCGGTGAACTAGACCAGCTTGGACGCTTGAGCGCCGAGCTACATGTGAACGACCTGCTACTTGCAGTGCATGCCTTAGAAGTGCAACTGCAGTTGAGTGTGCGCGCTGTTTCGTTGGCGTTGGGCGCAGTGCCCGCAATCGATACACAGGATATGGATTAAGTATGCGAACTATTCGATGTGCGCTGGCGGCAGCGCTTGCATTGACCTTCAGCACGGCTGCACATGCGCAAATACAGCTCAAGCTTGAAGCCGATGTTGCGCAGAATTTTGGCGTGGCGACCGAGCTGCTAAGAGGCACCGAACAAACATCCACCCGCACACTCGACGCGCGCGTGCTCGATCCAAGCACGTTGTACGCAGAAGTTGACGAGTTGCAGATGAGCACCAGCGCCTTGGCGCTTTCCAATGCGCAAGCTGCGCGAATCGGCCGGCTATATCGCAATCAGCAAAACGCCACGCAAGCTGCGTTAGCCCAGGCGACTCTCACAGCGCTTAGCGATCAAAAAACTTATGCGCTTGCGCAAATTGCACTGCGCACAAGCTGGGGCGATGCGTTAGCCGGGTGGAGCGCGCAAGAACGTGCGCGGCGCGTAACTGAGCTGCGCGCTGGACGGGCAAGTTTGGTGCGCGTGGAATTGGACGCAGCGCTGAGCTCAGAAACCGAATTTAGCACCGGTGACAAAAAGCTGGAATTGATCGGGTTGCTGCCTTCAGCCGACCCCCAAACCGGGCGCACTGGCGCGCTGCTTTGGCTTACGCGCAGCTTGCCTGCACTGTCCCGTGTGCCGATAAATGTGCGTGTGCAGGGTGCAGTTGCGGGCACAACAACAAGCGTTGTGATTCCACGCGGCGCAATTTTGCGTCTCAATGGTGGTAGTTTTGCCTTCATCCAAACCGCAGACGATAGCTACTCGATACGCGAACTAATTGCCCCCGAACCTACTACAGACGGCTGGTTGGTCCAAAGCGGTTTTGCCGTCGGTGAGCGCGTCGTTACAGCCGGTGCCGCCAGCCTGCTGACGCTGGCGCGTGGTGCTGGCGCTGAAGCAGACGAATAATGCTGGCGCACTTGATACGATTTTCGTTATCGAAGCCAAAGCTGGTCATTGCACTTTATGCGCTGTTCACTGTGCTGTGTCTGCTGGTGTTAGCACAGGCGAAATATGATGTATTTCCCGAGTTCGTGCCGCCGCAAGCCAGCGTGCAAACCGAAGCGCCCGGTTTAAACGCAGAGCTGGTCGAACAGCTGATCACACACCCGCTTGAGCAAGCCATGCTCGGCATCAGCGGCATTGATTCGCTGCGCTCGGAATCGATTTCGGGCTTGAGCGTGATTACCGTAAATTTTGCCGATGGCACCGACCCGCTTGCCGCACGGCAGCGCGTGGCGGAAAAATTAGCCGAACTGGCCGGACAGCTGCCACCCGGAATCGGCGCACCTAAGCTAACGCCGCTGGTCAGCTCGACGATGGATTTGCTAAAAATTGGTTTCGTAAGCGCAGCAGCACAAAACACTGAACAACTGTCGCCCACCGATCTGCGCGAGCTAGTTGAGTTCCAAATTCGCCCGCGATTACTGAGTGTGCCGGGCGTGGCGCGCACGACAATTTTTGGCGGTGAGCGCAGACAAATCACGATCCAGCCCAATGTTGAGAAAATGCGCGCGCTCGACGTCAGCTTTAACGAGCTGAACGCAGCGATTCAGGCTAGCACAGGCATTCGCGCCAGTGGCAACATCGACACGCCAAACCAGCGCATCGTGCTGCAAACCTTTGGACAAGCGCGCGGGCCAGCGGATATTCGTGCTGCCGTGCTGCGCGCCGGTGCTGCGGCCGCGCAAAATTTAGTGATCGGTGATGTCAGCGCCGTCGATTTCGGCGTGGAACCCAGCTTTGGCGACGCGGTGGTGATGGGAAAAGCAGGTGTATTGCTCACGCTGTCCAGCCAGTTGGGTGCCAACACTTTGGAAGTGACTTATGCGTTGGAAAAAGTATTGGCAACCATAACGCCAGAACTAAACCGGCTCGGCATAATCGTGTATCCAAATTTGCACCGCCCAGCTAATTTTATTGAAACCGCATTGCGCGGCATACGTCTGGATTTATATTTAGGTAGCTTACTGATTGCGTTCGTCTTGCTCGCCGCGCTGCGCAGTGTTCCCGCTGCGATTGTGTCGTTTATTAGCATTCCGGTGTCTTTAGTCGCGACCCTGTTAGTGGTGCACTTATTCGGC
>JBBQBR010000043.1:0-9864 GCA_038317875.1 Lysobacterales bacterium | reverse complement strand
CTAAGTAGTTGTTAGTCCGAAGAATGTATTTGACCGAAATAGTGGTGAGGAAATATTGGAGCTCAAGTTGCGTTGAACTTAGAGCTGGTAAGGAAAGCCAGTCATTCGTCTAGCGTGCTGTGTGTGGCTTCAGTGTTGGGTACTCTGACGTAAATCGGTTCCAGCGAACCTTCTTGGACAATTTCCAAAAGGCCCTCTTTAGTTAGCTCAAGTATTGCCAGAAACGTTACGACAATTGAGCGTCGGCTCAACGTTGCATCAAATCCAAGGCTAGCATCAAAAAGAAAAATAAACTGGCGAAATTCGCCGTGTGCGAGCGCAAGTAAAAGCTCACTCATACGGACGCGAACGCTAAGCGGTTCGCGGGAAATCTGATGGTGCGTGAAAAGATCGGCACGATGCAAGACTTCTTTTAAGGCAAGCAACAACTCCTTCAGGTCAAGCTCAGGCGGAATCACCACCGCCTTACGGTCACCGACGTCAGCATGCGCCACCAAAAAGTCCCGCTCCAGCCTCGGCAAAGCATCAATATCTTGCGCCGCTTTTTTGAAACGCTCGTATTCTTGCAGCCGCCGCACCAGCTCTGCGCGCGGGTCTTCTTCAATTCCGGCTTCAGATGGTGGACGCGGTAAAAGCAATCTAGATTTGATTTCGCACAGAATCGCTGCCATCACTAAGTATTCAGCGGCCAGCTCAAAGCGTAAGTCTTGCATCAGCTCGATATAGCTGATGTATTGCCGCGTGATCTCAGCAACCGGTATGTCCAAAATTTCCAGATTTTGCCGGCGGATTAAATACAGCAGTAAATCGAGCGGGCCTTCAAAGGCATCTAAAATAACTTCCAGTGCGTCTGGCGGAATATAAAGATCTTTCGGCGGATCGAAAAACGGCTGACCCCGCACCATTGCAAACGGGATTTCTTGTTGTTGCGGCGAAAACGGCGCAGGTGACTGCGTGTGGCTATCCGAAGCTGAGTCGACCTGCGTCATAGATGCTCAACAGAGCCTTTGCCAACGCGCACGATGCTGACGTCTGTTCCAGTCAGATCGACCAAGGTCGTCGGTTCATAGCCGACGTGTCCGCCGTCAACGAAATAGTCCACTTGATGCTCAAATTCATCGCATAGCTCATCGACAGAATAAAACTCATTCATGCTTGCGGGTAAGCTCAGTGAGCTGGTCATCAAAGGCTCTTCAAGTGTCGCCAGCAATGCTTGCACCACGTTGTTTTGCGGGATACGAATGCCAATTGTCCGGCGCTTTTCATCGATCAAGCGTTTTGGCAA
Organism: Lysobacterales bacterium; assembly: GCA_038317875.1. Classification (GTDB taxonomy): domain Bacteria; phylum Pseudomonadota; class Gammaproteobacteria; order Xanthomonadales; family SZUA-5; genus JANNYA01. The sequence goes on along the minus strand of JBBQBR010000043.1, from coordinate 8,579 downwards.
GACCGAGGTCACTGGCAGGATAAACGTATACGGGCCGGGCGTATGTGCCTTAAGGATCGAAAATGCGCGGTTGTCCATTTTGCCGAACTCGCTCGCCTGCTTAATATCCCGGCACGCTAGCGCATACAGATGTCGCCCCGATAGTTTACGGATACGCGCAACACGCTCTGCTGGCGCCTTTTGATTGGGAAGCCAACCAAAAGCATAGGTAGAATCGGTCGGATAGCACATCAGTGCGCCATCACGCAGCGCGTTCGCGAGTTGCGCAATCGAGCGTGCTTGTGGGTTATCAGGATGTAGATACAGGCGCATAGATTTAGGAGTAAGTAGATACCATGCGCATAGACAAATCCACCGCACACAGGTGTTTAGTCAAGCTTCCGATGGAAATGAAGTCAACGCCGACTTCGGCATAAGCAATTAAACTTTGCTCATCAATACCACCGCTGGACTCAAGCTCCATTCGCCCCGCGACAAAGCGCACCAATTCTGCGGTTTGCTCAGGGCTGAAATTATCTAACAGCACGCGCGGCACGCCTAAGCTTAAGCATTCTTCCAATTGCGCGCGGGTTTCGACTTCAACTTGTAAAAAGCGATTTGGATAAAGTTCGCGCGCAGCATACACGGCGGCACGAATCGAGCCCGCCGCCGCAATATGATTTTCTTTCAGTAAAAACGCATCAAACAAACCAATCCGATGATTAAAACCACCGCCACAGCGCACCGCGTATTTTTGCGCGTCACGTAAACCAGGCAACGTTTTGCGGGTGTCTAGAAGCTTGGTTTTGGTGTGCGCAATCAGCCGCACATAATGCGCGGTCGTAGTTGCGGTGCCGGACAAGGTTTGCAGGAAATTAAGCGCGGTACGCTCAGCGCTCAGCAGCGCGCGCGAGTGCGCGGAAATTTCAAGCAGCACCGAATTTGCCTGCACCGTTTCGCCATCATTTGCGCACCATTGCATTTGCGCATTGGGTGCAAAATGCAAAAACGACGCTTGCGCCCACGGACGCCCGGCCAAGACAAATTCTTGCCGGGCAATGATTCTGGCAGTGCCTTTTTGCCCAGCCGGAATCAGCTCAGCGTTGATATCGCCGCTGCCGATGTCTTCGGCAATCGCGTTTTCTACGTTGCGCGCTAGTGCTTCTTGCTCGCGTTCGCTCAGCTGCATATTCGGGGCTTAATAATCAATTTAGATGGCTCGTAACGTACATTACTTGACTTAACCGGGCTCGCCAATCGTGCCTTCAGGGACAGCGTCGCTTTCGGCCTCAACCACACGCTCCGCAGGTGCAGGTGCTGCGGCACTGCTTTTTAGCCGTTCAACGATGGCATCGAGCGCCCGGTCAAACAGCGGCACATCCTCTAAAATCTCGGCCGAACCCGCGCGCAATTCAGCCGCTAAGCCCCACACGGTTTTATCACCGACTTTCAGACCTTTGCGGTTAACGAATAAATATTTCGCACTGATCGGGCTGATCCACGACAGCTTGGCACGTTCAATATGACCGACCTTGTCGCGAAACTCGACCCACGTTCCCACTTTGATTGCGCGCGCAGTTTCAACATAGGCATCGTCAAAAACTTCGCCTTCCTCGTCGTCTTCTTCGCCTTTTGCGCCCAAAACAATTTCGTCGACAAAATTGGTGTCATCGTTGGCGCTTGGCGGCGGCGTGAACTTAGCCTTTTCTTCAACGATCAGCATTGTGCTTTCATCGTCGTCAAAGGTTGGCATACCGGCTGCAATGTCGTCATTGGCAATTTCGCGCGGCATCGAAACTTCCAGCAACACCGCGTAAAGCTTGTTAAGTTCGGCAATTAAGTGATTAACATCAGCTTCTTGATAGGCCACTAAGCTCAAGCCCTGACGCAGGGCCTTTTCCAGCTCTGGCACCAGGGCGCGCAGTCGCTGCCGCTCGTCGTCGGTGTCTTTGCGCTGAGCACTCCAAATTAATTCGTCTGCAACCCGCAATGACGCTTGCCATTGATGCGAATTTTCACCCTGACGCAGGGACGTTAAAACCAAAACATTCGCCCAAGGCCGGGTTAGCACATGGCGAATAACCTCCGGCACGGGCTTACCTTCCATGCGCAGCAAAATCTCCTTTGCTGCCAATTTGCGGGCAGAGTGCAGCTTTTCCCGGCCGCGCGCGGTTTCAGTCGTGCGTTGTTCTGCAACATCAGCGCGTTTCTTGAGGCCTGCAAAAAACTCTACAAATGACAGATATTCGCGCTCAAAAATGCCGGTGTCTTCATCAAAATCTTTCAGCAAACTTTCGACAATTTGGCGAATGCGCTGGAACAGGCGATGATCTTTGTCGGATTCTTCACTCCAACCGACACCTGCTTGCGCCAACTCGTCCAATAAGCGGCGCGCCGGGTGCTCTTTTTTCGCAAAAAGATGCTTATCCAAAATCGCCACTTTCAGATAGGGAATCTGTAAGCGTGCCAGCTGCGCTTGAATTTCAGCGGGCAGGTTTTTATCTTGTAAAATGAACTCAAAAAGCATGCCGACAAGGTCAATCGTGTCCTCGTCGGCAGCGGTTACTTTGTGATCCGAGCCACCGATTTTTTCAGCCTGCTGGATTAGCTCACCTTTAACTTGCGCAACCGCCTGCGCGTTTGGCACACCAAATCCAAACCCTTGATTTTGCTGAAAATTTTGCGGCGCACCCGCTTGGTTTTGCAAAATGGAAAGGGCGTTGATTAAATCACTGGCGGAAAGCGTTGGCCCCTGCGCCTGCATGGGTGCTGTGGGCTGAAATGCTGCGTAGCTGTTTGTGCCGCTGTTATTGTTGTTGGTATTGGCAAAATTTTGCTGGCCGCCATAGCCCGCATGGCGCGCCGCGAGCAAGGTGCGCAAGGAATTAAATACTTCTGCCTGCAGCGCAGACTCTGGCGATTGCCCGGCGTAATCCCCAGCACCCATGCCAGACATACCCTGCTGGGGCATCCCCATGTTGCCCATATTGTGTTGTGGCCCGCCCATGCCGTGCGGCATACCAACGCCCGGCATGCCCATGCCAGCCATAGATTGCTGGGACTGGCTTGGATTGCCCGCATAGTCACTGCCCGCTACCGCTTGATCCGCACTCAGACTATCCGGCCCCCCCGCATTTGGCATATTGCTGTTGCCGCCGGGCCTGCGTTGCTGCTGTAAGCCGCCATGGCGAAGCTGCGGCAATACGCCGCCTTCCACTAACTGCTGATTGAGCTCCTCGTAAAGCGTATCCAGACTACCGACAACGTGTTTGTCAAAAAGCTTCAGGATGATGAGCTTGATCGTCTGCATCTCGCCGTCTAGCTCTTTGAGCGTACCTTGGAAGGCTTTAATGATGTTTTTTGGGCCAACAGGATTTTCGTCGTCACTAATTTTCGCGCCATTTACCAACACGCTAAGCCGTTGATTCATCGTAAATAAAACGCGTGATGATTTATTTTCAGCTTTGCCCGCCATACTAGAACTGGCAAGCGATTCCTCTAACTCCGCTTCGTCAATTAACGACAGCCCGATTTCCTGCTGCCTTTGCGCATCAATCGCACGCCGGTTCGGCTGAACGAAATCAGCGAAAGATTTGCTCAAGCCGTCCTGCGCCGCGCGCTCCATCGCAGGACGCTTTTTGCGAACTTCGCGCATGCCATCAAAAAAGCGCGTTTGGATCGAGTTATTTTCGGCCTTTTCCGCCATGTCAAAGAGCGCGTCATCAACGCCGTCAAACATACCGCTAATCATTGCACCTACGCGCTTGAGCGCACTGGTTCGCAGGGATTTAACAATTTCGGCAAAGCGTTCATTGGGCGCACCCGCTTGCAGCGCTTGCCGCTGTTGCAGATCAATAACCTTATTGGGTTCGTAAGTACTGCTCATTCGTGCATACCTTTAAGCTGCATTGATCACAACGGCCCTGACACGTGCGTGCCTGATTCAAAAGTGCCCGATTCAAGAGTGCCCGATTCAAGAGTAGCTGAGTTTCTGAGAATAACAGGGCTGGCGCGCATCGGTTTACAAAGCAAGACAATAAAATGACTAAAACTGCAGCGAATTTAAGCAATAAAGCTTTAATTTGGATGTTTTGCCAAAGCAAAACAAATTCAAGTTGCACCTACCCACGTGGGAAGTCGTGAAATTGCAGCGTCGCGATTCCCTCTTCAGGCAAAAGTACCGGGATGCCATCTTCAATTCGATAGATAATTTTGCCATCAGTCGTTAGTAGCCCTGCGTTAAGCAATCCTGACACGACTTGGGCGTCAACATTTAATGCGGTGCCCGCCGATATTTCCTTGTTTAACGCCGCTAATTGTTTGGCGCTCAACGGCACCAGCGGTACTTTGCTGACGGGGCAACAAATTATGTCCAATAGTTTTCGATCAATTGCAGCCATGATGTACTCAGAAAATTGCTAAGGCGCTAGAATCGCGCGCTTTCGCGCTGCTGGGAAGCCCAAAATGTCCGAAGATGTTAAATCTGCTGGAAAAGTCAATGCAAACAGCGTTGAGAACACGCAAGCGCTGGCCGTTTGCGTCGGCATCGTGATGGGTTCAAAAAATGATTGGCCGACGCTTAAACCTGCGGCGGACATGCTTGAACAATTTGGCGTCGCTTTTGAAGTACGCGTGGTTTCGGCGCACCGAACACCTCATTTATTGCATGAATATGGTCAAAGTGCGCGCGGTAGAGGGCTCAAGGTGATCATTGCCGGTGCGGGGGGCGCGGCGCACTTGCCTGGAATGTTGGCGGCATTAACGCCCTTGCCTGTTTTGGCGGTGCCGGTGCAAACGAAAACGCTGAACGGTATTGATTCATTGCTTGCCATCGTTTGCATGCCCAAAGGCGTGCCGGTTGCCACGTTTGCAATCGGTGAGGCCGGCGCTGCGAACGCGGCGCTGACAGCGATCGCGATTTTTGCGCTATCTGATCGCAACTTAGCCGAGAAGCTCGACGCATTTCGCGCCGCACAGACCGCACAAGTGCTCGCGCAAGGGGACCCACGCTTATGACGACGCAAATCAAGCCGCATTCCAACGCACCGGCACGCGCTAGCGTCGGCATCGTCGGCGGCGGCCAGCTGGCACGCATGTTGGTACTCGCCGGTGCGCGCATCGGTTTACGCTTTAAAATATATGATCCGTCGCCCGACGCGTGCGCCGGTGCGCTTGCGCCATTGACCTGCGGCGCATTTGCGGACGCCAACGCCCTGCTGGCATTTGCCCGGGATTTAGATGTATTGACCTTCGATTTTGAAAACGTACCGGCCAGCACTTTGGCGGCATTGGGCCGTGATATCAAAATTGCGCCGAATCCAACGGCGTTGGCGATGGCGCAAGATCGCTTGAGTGAGAAGCAAGCCTTTACGCAACTTGGAATTCCGGTAGCACCGTATCGCGCGGTCAGCACCAGCAGCGAGATGCAGCAAGCAGTGGCCGAGTTAGGCGCGCCTGGCATTTTGAAAACGCGAACCCTAGGCTACGATGGCAAAGGCCAAACGCGCGTCAATTCCATAGATAAAGCACAGGCGGCCTTTGAAAGTTTGGGCCTAAGCCCCTGCGTATTTGAGCAAATGGTGCCGTTTAGCCGCGAGTTGTCCATCATTGCGGTGCGGGGGCAAAACGGTGAGTTTTGCTGCTATCCATTGACTGAAAACGTGCATGACGCCGGAATTTTAGCGGTCAGCCTAGCGCCAGCGCGCGTCAGCGAAGAACTCAACGCTTTAGCGGTGTCCTATGCGCGCAAAGTGGCCGAGCACATCGACTATGTCGGTACTTTTGCCCTCGAATTTTTTCATCTAACCGATGCGCAACATGGGGAGAGCCTAGTCGTCAATGAAATGGCCCCGCGCGTACACAACAGCGGCCACTGGACCATTGAAGGCGCGGAATGCTCGCAGTTCGAAAACCATCTGCGCGCCGTGACGGGCTTGCCGCTCGGCAGTACCACGCTACGTCAAGCGTCTTTGATGCTCAATTGGGTCGGCGAATTGCCGGATGCCGTGCCGCAGTTAAGCTGTGCAAACTTGGCGTGGCACGATTATGGCAAGTCAGCGCGTGCCGCACGCAAAGTTGGGCACAGCACGCTTTGTGCCGACTCGTTGGAGTTACTGTCAGTAAAATTGGACGCGCTTGAACGGTCTGAATCAACCCGCGCAGGTACGTTGGCGCAAGCGCTGCTTAATCGCTATTTGCGCCCCTAAATGGGACGCCTTCCAAATCTGGCAGCATCCAGAACGCCGAAATCGTGCGCCCGGGGCGCATGCGGCCAGGCGCTCGTGCTGCCATGCGTAATAAATTTCTATGAGTGAGAAGTCCTTATGAGCGATTGGATCGTAGCCGGCCCACTCAGCGATTTGCTGCCCGGCGAATTTTTAGCACTTGAGGTCGATGGCGTCATGGCCGCAATCTATAACATTGACGGCGCACTCTATGCGATCGAAGATGTGTGCACCCACGATGGCGGCGAGCTAGCCGGCGGCCCGCTGGTTGGCACCACAGTGGAATGTGTGCGCCACGGTGCGGTATTCGATCTGAAAACCGGCGATGCTCTGTGCGCACCGGCGTACACGCCAACGATTACGCTGGAAACGAAGGTTGAAGATGGTGTGATTTGGATTCGGGATCCGCGGTTTTGAGCGCCCAAATTCGCGTCATTCCCGAATGTTTTTGTCGGGGATACAGCTTCTAAGCGGCTTGCGTTTACTGGATTCCAGCCTAAAGCATGCGGGAATGCCGAATTTAGCTGCGAAACACGGGAAATTTATTCCCCACCCAACTAATCTTCTCTAGCACCACACATTTCTAGGTGTATGCTTACCCCGACGCCGCAGCAACGGGGCGCCGCCTGAGTCGAGGTATGCATGGACGAGGATGAGTAACAAACGCCGCTGAGCGCCCCCAAAAAGCGTTCAGCGGTATTTTTTTGGCACGACGGATAGGTTTTTATGGATTATTTGACTGAACTTGCGGCGCAGTCCCGGCAAAGCCCGGCGCTGATTCGGGGTAGCGCTGAACAAGCGGCTGCACTCGCCCGATTCCAGCTATTTTTCGCGGACTTTTCGCCGCAAAAAATTGATGTGTTACTGGATAAAACCTACGCCAAAGACGCGTGGTTTAACGACACTCTGAAAACCATTCGTGGCCGTGACCAGATGCGCACCTATCTAAAGCACAGCGCGGAGGCCGTCGAAAGCTGCGTCGTTGAGGTCAAAGAAACTTTGAGCAACGATACTGGCGATTATTACATTCGCTGGGTCATGACGATTCGCTTCAAGCGTTTCAAAAAAGGTCAGGACACTCAAACGATTGGCATGAGCCATTTGCGTTTTAATAGCGAAGGGTTAGTCTGCTTCCATCAGGATTATTGGGATTCAACAGCTGGTATTTTTGAGCATATTCCGGTGCTAGGCTGGATGATCGGCAAAATCAAAGCGCGTTTATGAAGCAACGACTAAAACATCGAGTTAAAAGGTTGTTGCAATTGCAGCGATTCGTTCTGGCTGTTGTTTGTGCCTTTGTAGGAAACAGCGCATATGCCTTCCCACCCGGCGGTGGCGCGCACGGCGGCGGCCACGGAAAAATTCCCGAGCCCACGACGGTGTTGCCGTTAAAGGCTAATCTAGAACACGACCTTTCTATCCACGATGGCATTGTCGATGCAGTTACCGGGCCTGTAAAAGCAGCTCTTTCGGTGCGGGTTGTGAAACTTGAGCCGCATTCGGTGGTGGTGGAAATCCATAATTTAAGCGCCGACACGTTAAAGCTCAGCCTTTATCAAGTGATGCAAGACGGACGCTATGCCCCAACTTCAAGTTGCCCCTTAAAACCCGGCATGTCTAGTTATGAAACTTGGGTGGAAGTTTTTGATGCCATCGGTTTTGGTGCGGTAAAAGTGTTGGCGGCGGATGAAGCGTTAGTGTGCGAATAGCGCGGTTTACGCTGCACATTCCTCGCTAAGCTAACGGCAATCGCCTACCCTTACGTCAATCCCGTAGGAGCAGACATTATGAGCGATCCGGTCGCTACCCCCGCCGCCAACCCAAGCACGTCGGCTATTTCAAGCGCGCCAGCAAAGTCAAAAAAGTGGATATTTCGACTTGTACTTGCGGTGCTTGCGGTGCTTCTTACCGTTAATTTGGTACTGATGTGGGTCTGGAGCCGTGAACCAAAGCCTTTTGAAATTACCGAGACCACAGCCCCTTACGCGCCAGCCGGGCAAAGGCCGGTGACGGGCGTTGCTGTCGTTGGCACTCTGATTCGCTTAAACGAAGGCCTGCTGAATAAAACGGGCGGCTATATCAGCAATGACATCGCGCCGCCGGGCGTGTTTCTAGACAACATTTCAAACTTCGAATTTGGTGTGCTGCAGCAGCTACGCGATTTAGCCAGCACACTGCGTAACGAATTTAGCCGCTCGCAGAGCCAATCGATCGCGGACAAAAATCTGGAAAATGCACAACCGCTGCTGATGTATCCCAACGATCGCTGGGTCGTGCCGACCACGGAGGGAAAATATCGTGAGGCCAACGTAGAGCTCAAAGCCTATTTGGCGCGCCTAACTGATCCGAACCAGCCGAGCGCGCAATTTTATGCCC
>JBBQBR010000042.1:0-9886 GCA_038317875.1 Lysobacterales bacterium | reverse complement strand
GTCTTGCACCAGCACATATTCGAGCAGGCGTTCGTAGATCGAACCTAAATGCGACACGGATAAATCGCGATAGTTGATGCGCGGCTTGTCAGGGTCAGTGGTGCGGCGCGACAGCGCGTCCAAAGCCGGAGCCAAAAATTTGTCACCGACGTGTACGCGCGCCAAAATCGGCGCGCGTTCGCGCTGAAAAAGCCCGCCGTTGTAGGCGGGAATGCCGATATCGTCGTCACCAATATCGATCAGGGTAAATAGATTGTCCAAGTGCTGCCAGTGTTTAGCGACGTTTTTCGCCTGCACCACGCCCTGATCCAATTCTTCGGCAATGCGATCCCGTAAATCACTGACGCTGTAATTTTTAAAGCGCCGATCCAGCACCGGCAGCAGGCGTCGATCCTCCGCGTAAAGCACAAACAGCAGGCGATACAGCAGCACCAGCGTGCCTTCGCGCAATTCGTCCAAATATGCGCGGCTATAAAAGCCACGGCGCAGGTACGGCGCGTAGGGGTTCATCGAGGCGGCAATATCTTGGCGTCCAATCACGTCCGTCATCGCGATCGCGCTGGCTAGGCTTGGGAATAGCTCGTTAAATACCCGGTCGCCTAAGTCCGCAGCAACTTTGGCCTCATACAGTCGGGATTCGTTCAACGCTAGGTGATGCAGCGTGCGCCCGGATAAATCCCACGTCTGCGGGGCAAAGCCAGCGCGGCTAAAAAGTAAGTAAAATAGCTTTAGTAGATGATCGCGTTCGACGACGCGTTCGGGCGGCTCGGGCGCGCCGGGCAAATCAAATACCAAGCTCAAGTCCACTTCAAAAAAATCTTCCGAGCGGCTGCGCGCGTCTTGATAGTACAAACGAAACAGCACGCCGTTGGTCAACATGCCCCATTTGAGCTTTCGGTCGCTCATCACATCAGCGCGTGACAGATAGCGCAGCATTTGTGACGAGGGCGCGGAAAAATCCAGCCGTTTGCGGGTGGGAATGCTTGCGTCATCGGCCCGGTCTAGTGGCCGAGTCCAGCGTTTGGCTTCTAAAAGTGCCACCGCAAATTGCGCGCGTTCAGCATCTTCAACGGCCATTGCAAGCGCCTTGGCATCGCTGCTTTCAAACAGCATGTAGTCCGGCACGTCCTCGCGGCCCTTCACCGACAAATTGACCTGCGAAATCGTGCAGTTTTTCCAGCCGAGCAAGTCCAAAACGGGCGAAATTAGCTCGTCTTCTGTTTGTGCTTCATTGAGCGCAGAAGTCCAGCGTAAAGCGCTGTAGCGCGTCTGTAAGCCCGAGCGAAACGCAAGAAACGCCGCTGAAGCGTCCAGTTGTTGCCACACGGGTAGTTCAACGATCCCGCGCAGCAGGAATTCAGTGGTAAAAAGTTGGCCGTTTATCATCTTCCTAGCTTAGCGCACGTCGGCAAGGAAGTTGAATTGTAGGCGTGCGTGCACCAGCCGTACGCCAGCGCACCGACCAACGGCACCCGAGTTGGCGACTATGTGGCTCATTTAAAGGATTTATCCATGCGCATAGCTGCAGTTTTTGCTTTCATTGCCACCACGTTTGCGCCTTTGCTGACTGCGCACGGTTACGACAGCCTTAAGCGCTACGATTTAGGCGTGATGACGGATTTAGCGCCTTTTACCAGTGCAACAACCCCGGATGGCGGATTATGGCTACTAGCGCCCGGCGGTAGCAACACGCATCAACTCGTGCGTTTGGATGCGACTGGTACGCGCGGTTTTGGCCTGTATTTGCCGACGCAAGTTTTTCCCGCCAACTCAGACCGATTCAGCATTTTCCCTTTGGCTGATGGCGGCGTTTTGGAGCTAGATACGCACAGTCGCTCAGTACTTGAACGCGCTTGCATTCTGCGCAGCATCACGCGCGACGGTGCGCTACGATTTGAGCGCAATGTCTACCAGCCCTTTTGCAGCTTGAAATTAAGCAAGCCCGGTCTTGCGCCGTATTTGTTGTCCAGCATTGACGGCGCGGTGGTGCTCAACGAAGACGGGTCAGTAGCCAGCAGCTTTGTGCCAGGCACTGCCGATACCTCTTTAATACGCGCGGAATTCGTCAATGGCGAACTACTGGTGTTGCGCAGCAACGAGTCGCGCACTGGCTACGTGCTCATGCGTGCGAATGAAAACGGCACGCAGCTGTGGTCGAACCCGCTGGAGAACGTCGGCTTCAATCAAAACGTGACTGTGCGTGGGCTTAGCGATGGCCGTGCGTTAGTGCTGATCAGCGATGCGGCAAAATTGCAGCTGCGGTTCTACTCGGCTGCTGGCGCACTGATCGAAACTCGTGACATTGTAATGCCCGAAGCCACGCCCGCAATTTTCGGTGTATGGGCGGTCGATGGCCAGGGTAACCAAGCAATATCGATTCGTTTTGAGTCTGCTGGCAGCCCGAACTACGGTGCAATTATATTTACAGCCAATGGCGCGCTGTTAAAGCAAGTTCGCTACACGTTCGCCGACCAATGCTCTAAAGACTGCCCGCTATTGGGGTTGGAGCTCGGTTTTGCCAATGCCTTGACGACCGAAACGGGCGGGAAATTAGTGCTGGTTAGCCTGCTCGCTAATGTCGCTAACGTCGAAGTTGCGTTGGCGGATGCCTTTAATCCCAGAATTGCTAAAGGTGCAAATGGCGCGATATACATGAGTAGTGATCGTTCCTTTCGCGCTTTCAATACCAATGGCGCAGAAATTACAGCGCCGTCCGTGCTCGGCAAAGGCGTCAGCGAGGAAAAAATTCTCGCAGCAGCGGTTGGTGATGATGGAAAGAGGTTCGTCCTGCATCAACGTTTTAACAACGGCCCGTTCGTAACCCGCCTTGAGGGTTTTACGGCGGCAGGCACCAAGCTGTGGGAACGCACGATTGCGGACGTCGGTAGCGCAGAACTTTTGGCGAACGGTAGCCGAGTGTGCTTAAACAAGGTCAACAGAACCACGTTTGTCAATTCAACGTTGCAATGCTTTGAAAGCTTAAACGGTGATGAGCTGTCCAGCTTCGTCATACCCAACATCGAGGAGCCATTGATACGCACGAGGTTTCTGACGGACGGGCGGCTACGAGTGGTGTATGCCAAGGGCGCTAACGAAATAAAAATTGTTGATGTCTTGAACGATGGCGTCGTAAATCAAATCAGTGTTTTCACCAATAAAGTGCAATCGATTGTCGATATTGGTGCGAATGGCGGTGTCTTGTTGACCGCGAATACAGCGGGTTCGTCGACTGCGCTTGAGCTATTGGCGCTGCGGCCCACTGGCGAAATTGCGTTTCGTCGATCAATCAATGTCACTGTTTTTTCATCAGCACAATTTGCGGGTCGAATACTCGAAAACTCCGAGGTATTGATCAGTTCGCCGACGGAAGCCGCGCAAATAACCTCGTTTGATGCAGTTCTTTTGACGGCTGATGGCGTACCGCGTTGGGCGGTGGCATTGCCACGTTTAAGCGAATTTGACTATTTAGCGAAGATCTTTAGTGATGAAAAAAATGTGTATCTACTGCGAAAAAATGGTGCCGCTCCAAATTTGCGTGTGCACGCGCTAAACCTGACAAATGGCGCCAGCGCGTGGACGCAAGTGCTTAAAAGTGCGGAAAACTCAACTGCTGATATGTATGCATCGCCGAACGGCAATGAAGTTTTGGTTTCAGTCAGTGGCGAAACCGGCGTGCAGCTCAATCGCTTGAGCGATAGCAGCGGCGCGGTGCTGGAACAGCGCTTACTCGATTGCGAAGTTGCCAGCTGCACGCTGAGGGCAGCGGCGCTCACGAGTGCAGGTGACTTTCACGCGATCAGTGAAACGCAGGAGTTTGGCCTTACAGCGGTAGCTCTGGGTAGCGCGGACGTGCGCAGTATTGAAGCCGAGGTTGTTACCGATCAGACTGGCTTGTCCGGCGCTTGGTACACGCCGCAAATGAGCGGCCAGGGCTTTTTTGTTGAGTATTTCCCGCAAAGTAAGCTCCTGTTTGCGCCGTGGTTTACCTTTTCAGTCGCGGATGTTTCATCAAACGGTGCCGCATTAAACTCCGATAGCGTTGCTGACCTGCGCTGGTACACCTTGAGTGGGATCGTAGAACCGGGTGCTAAAGTGGCGCGGCTAGAAATTCGGCGCAACGTTGCAGGACTATTTGACAGCGCGCCTGTAACGCAATCGACTGTCGTGGGCACCGCCACGTTGCGCGCGCAGGACTGCAACAAGGCAACCTTGGAGTTCGAATTTATCAGCAGCGAAGCGGGGGGTAAGCAGGGTGTACTCCCGCTTGATCGTTTGACGGGCGGATCGGCAACATGTCAATTAAGCAATGGGCAAACGCTGCCAGGGCGTGATGTACGCCCGGCGTTTGGCGGTTTTGATGGGCGTCAAAGCGGTTCTTGGTTCGAGCCAGAAACGTCCGGCCAGGGTTTGATGATGACGGTGCAGCCGCCGACCAGTACTGCGCCAGGCTTTTTCTTCGGCGGTTGGTTTACCTACGATGCCGGGCTTGCGAATGATCCAACATCCCAGCATTGGCTGACCATCTCCGGTGAAATTCGCCCAGATGCACAAGCCGGGGTGGTTCCGGTCAAGATTTACCGCACGCTGGGCGGTCAACTTGCAAGGGTGCCAACCCAGAACAACACGATTCTAGGCAGTGGTACGGTGACTTTTTCCGGCTGTGAGAGTGCAATATTGCGCTATAAGTTTGATGACGCGCTAATAGTGGGCACATTTAGGGCGCGCATGGGTGAAATTAATTTGGTGCGCTCGGGCACTTGTCCGGCCCAGTAGCGTGCCACTTTGTAGTTCGCTAAAAAAGTCATAAAATACAAGCTTATATGATGGGCAGCTCAGCTCGCATCAAAACCGACGCGAGACTGAGAACAGAGTGCAAGCCTTGTAATCTAAAATTTCACTTGCGTTAGCAGCGGTCATGACGAAGAAGGAACGAAGATGCCCACCCTGATGATTTATGGTGCCAACGGCTACAGCGGCGAGCTGGTCGCACGGGAAGCAAAGCGGCGCGGTTTTCGCCCGGTGTTGGCTGGGCGAAACGATAAAACAGTTGCGGAATTGGCTAAAGAATTGAAGTTCAGTCATCGGGCTTTCGGGCTTAATGCTGCTCAGGCCATTGATTTGAGCGGTATTGACGTGGTGTTGAACTGCGCCGGGCCGTTTTCACAGACAGCCGCTGCAATGATGGCCGCCTGTTTACAGGCGCGCGTGCACTATTTGGACATTACCGGTGAAATTTCGGTATTCGCCGCAGCGCATGCGCTAGATGAGTCTGCGCGCGAAGCAGGCGTGTTGCTCTGTCCAGGCGTGGGTTTTGATGTGGTTCCCACGGATTGTTTAGCAAAAATGTTAGCGCAAGCAATGCCGGATGCAACCGAGCTGCTGCTGGCCTTTGACGCGGGCGGTGGGCTTAGCCGTGGTACTGCCAAAACCAGCATCGAAGGCATCTCCGGCGCTGGCATGGCGCGCATAGACGGCAAGCTAACCGAAGTTCCAGCCGCGTGGCGCAGCCGTTCGTTTGCTTTTGATCATCAGCGCAACCGCAGCGCAATGACGATCCCTTGGGGTGATGTCTATACCGCATATGTCAGTACCGGTATTGCCAATATCAGTGTGTACATCGCGATGCCCAAAAGGTTGATTCGCGCGGCAAAAATGACGCGCTGGTTAATGCCGCTGCTGCGTTTTACGCCGATCCCGTATCTGCTCAAAGCGCGCATTAACGCAGGCGCAGCTGGGCCAGACGCAGCCACGCGCGCGTCCAGTAAAAGCTATGTGATTGGCAATGTTGTAAACGCACGCGGTGATTCCATCAGTGCCCGCACGATTTTGCCGAACGGCTACGACGTGACCGTTGATTCGGCATTGCTAATTGCGCAACGCGTACTCGATGGTGCAGTCAAAGTTGGCTTTCAAACGCCTGCAACACTGTGCGGCGCTGATTTTCTTCGCGTTCTGGCCGGTGTAAAGATTGAAATGGGTGCCGATGTGCGGATTTGATCTTTGGCACAGCCTTGGCTGAATAAGTCTTTGAAATAAAACGTAATTTCAAACCATAAGGTTTTCCTAAGGCAGCAAAGGCATAGTTTTAGGACACTCAGCGCGCATCCAAACCAATGCGAGGCTGAAATTGAAGCAAAGCAATATTGATGACCCGAGTGATGGTCGCGTCATATTGAATACAATCTTTCTAAAGCGTTTGCGGCAAAAGCGTGGACTTAGCCAAGACGCCCTGGCGCAACTGTGTCGAGAACGCCATTTGTGCCTATCGGTGGCATCAATTAAACGTGCTGAAGCCGGGAAATCGGTGTCGTACCGAACCGCTCGGCATCTAGCCCGGATCTATCAGACTGAACTCGATTTACTGATGGCAGCAAAAGCAAGCGGAAATGCCAGCATGTACGCGCCGCCAGCCCTCGACCGACATGAAAACGCGCATAGAGTGCGTGCCCAAATCCTCGATCGGCGGCGCATATTGCCTGCTCAAGGCGTAATTTTTTTCGTCCTAAAATGCGATGCTTTTGACGTTGCAGCGCAAAAATGCATACTCGAGTCGGGCGCGCACATGATTGCCAATCCAAGCGGTATGGAGCTTGCAGTTATTTTTGGCGCGCCCGCGCATCGGTCTAGCGACGCGCTTGCGGCTTTGCGCTGTGCGATCAAGTTGAATTCATTGGTTGCAACGCGCGCATTCTTGGTTTTGCGGCGTCGAGCGGCTGGGGATGTGTTCACTGATGCGGCCAGTGTTGATCCAAACGTAATTACCGACACGCCGGACAACTCGATCTATCTGGAAAGCGACTTGGCGACTCAGCTTTCAACACTTGCACAATTTGACGCGTGTGATCTCCGCGTGCCTGGATGCAAACGTTTTTTAAGCTTAAACATGCTAGCCAAAACAGCCGCGAATTTGATTGATGTAATCCAATGCAATCCAATGTAATCCAGTGTAATCCAATGTAATTCCGTGTAATTCCATGTAATTCAATGTAATCGCAACGGCCTGAGTGTTTTTATAAGCTGGCTTCAGTTCTAAACCAACCTGGTAAAGAACTAGTCGACCATCTATCAAACTAATCTGGAGTTCGTCATGGCAAAGCAATATTCACTCACCGTCAATAATCAAGCAAGTCATTCTGCCTATTTCATGGTGTATCAAAGTGATCCTACACAGTGGGATCCAAACGCCTTATCAATTGCGTGGTTTGCGAAATTCTCTAATCCCAGCCCAACATCGAAAATCAAATTTTCCTGGGGCGTAGACTGGGGCTTTTCTTGGGGCGATACTGGCAAGCTACAGGCCGGGGTGCGATATGATGCCTCTGAAACTTATGAGCCGCAAAATAGCAACGATAATTTAATTACCCTTGACTACAACGGCGCGTATCTTTTCGGTACACCCGCTGCAGGTCAAGACCCGAATCGCTTTTATATTCAAGAGTCGAAAAACATCCCAGTTAATTCTTCGGCTTCAGTTGGCATGACCATGAGCGGTAACACGGTCTATGCAGTACAAGCTCGTCCAAATCAAAACCTGACTTTTTCACCGCATCCAACCTATTATTTGGCGTACGGAAACTATGAAGAAGGCACGGTAATCGATGTCAGCACCGTTAATAATCCCTTGACGCTTGTTTATGCGACTGGCGTTTATTCACTAAGCACTACGCTCAACGCCGATAATACCTGGACGCCGCCTAAGTCTTTAGCAAGCACCAACGCCCGCTTTCTCAAGCAGTTGGCTTTGAAGCAAGCGCAGGAACAAGAATAGATTAGCTGTTTTTTAAGTGCTGCGCGTGCCTTGAAACAAAAGGCAGGTTTCAAGGCGCGCGATTCTTTAATTTAAGCAAATTTGGCAAAGGATGATAAGATGACTGGAAATTTAATCGTTGGCACAATTAGTGCCTTTGCGGGGCAATTAAATAATTATACAGGCAGCCCAAATAACATTTGGAAGGGCAGTAGCTGTAGCAGCCAAAATTCGGCGGCAGGTGTGGTTAACAATGATGTGCCAATGACTTATTTGGAAGCAAATGGCTGGATGTTTTGTGATGGACGGGCGCTTGAGCCTGCCGCTTACCCGGAGTTATTTGCCGTAATCGGCTATTTGTACGGACGGACGGGCACCAGCGCATATAACGTGCCTGATTATCGCGGCTTATTTCTCCGTGGCGTCGATGCTGGGGCAGGAATGGATCCGGATAGTTCAAAGCGTTTGGCCCCAACTGGCAACGGCAGCATCAGCAGCGGGATCGGCTCTTTTCAATGCGATGCCCTGCAAACCCATACGCACACGTATAAGTCAGTGCAATTAGCTGCCCCTGCGCAAACCGGCAATGCCGCTGGTCAGACCGCGGGTGATGTAAGTACTTCAGCGCCTGATACACCGGCGCGGATTAGCACTGAAACGCGCCCGAAAAATATTGCAGTGAACTATATTATTAAGTTCCGATAGTCTAGAAAATACATTAAAAACTTATTAAAATTTAGGATAATGTCATGAAAAGATTTGCAGCTCTTATTGTCTACTCAGTCATCTGTATCGGCATTTACGGCTGTGCAGGCACCAAAGAAATAGTCGGCGCGCCCGGAGTAGACCCGCTTTGCACCGTATCAGTCGCCACATTTAATAATCATATCGCGCCCAGACATTGCGCTGTCCACCCTTTACCTGGCGTCAATCAGTTGTTGCCGGTATATTGTGTAAACGCAGCGTCAGCGCAGGTGTTCTGTCGCATGGTGCAATCCGCGCCAAATCAAATTCGTGTGGTGCAGCCGGATGGGCGCGTGCGATATGACTCGAATCTTGGCGTGGTCGTGGGTACTGCGGGCGAGAAATGCGGTCGCTTAATTATAACCAGCGCAGCCAACGGTGATGTGGTGACCGAATTCCCCGAAACTGCAAACGCGCCAGGGCCTTGCTTGTGATCGATGATTTAGTGCTGCACACTGCGAAAGTGTGCAGCGCCCAGAGGAATTGCTATGCGACGTATTTATTTTGTGCCTGTTAATTCACCTCAGAATGATGTAGCGCATCAAAATAACATAATCTGTCAGACCCATCCAGACTTAACGCTGAGCCTAGAGCTTTGGGAAAAATCTTATGAATTAGTAAAGTCGGAGCCAGTTGGAAAAATTTTACATCGCTTTTGGAAACATCATTTTGGTTCCGAGGCAGAAATGCGCCTATCTGGCATTGACTTGAAAAAACTTGAGGTTGGCATTAAAAAAATACTTAAAATCGACCGAGTTTCAGCAGAGTTAAGAGAGTTTTTTTGTGATTTAGAAAGGGCATCTGTCATTGCGCGTGCCAAGCGATATGTTATGATCGTCATCGCGGAGTGATTAATTTATTATCTCTATAAATGTAATTATTTTTGGTTCGATGTAAGTATTCCTTTACCCGCTTCATAATCGAAAGCTGGACCTAGCGACGCAGCATCCTTAGCTGCAGGTGCGCCAGGATAGCAAATCCATAAATTCTGTGCATTCAGTATTGCCGTCATTGCATAGACGCCTGGTGGGAAATCAATTTTTTGCGAAATAATTGGCAGCGCCGATAAGTCGATTGGTTCATTGAGCGAAAATGGCGCACCAAATCCGATCCAGTACAGCAGTTTTCCATCAACCGCAGGTGTATAGCTTGATTGGATATTCGGCCGCGCGTTTGAGGCGAATGTGCCTGCGCCATGCATGCCAATTCCGGCAAGTGTGTTATTAATCGTTGGGATGCTCGAATCTAGCTGCAACGATAAAAGGCCTGCACTTGTGGCTCGAACTTTTTGAAAATTGTAGCCAAATTGGTTCCAGCACAGCGGCACAGCATTCCCGGTGCTGATATTTGCTTCAATGATTTGCTGGGTTTGAGGTGAATGATAATCAAACCAGA
>JBBQBR010000041.1:0-9920 GCA_038317875.1 Lysobacterales bacterium | reverse complement strand
TTTCACCTTCCGACAAAACCAGGAACAGTCACGGTTGTTGGAAAGCCCAGCATAGACGTGCCTCGCGGCACTTTGAATAGTGTGCTAAAGCAGGATTAAAGGAGAAATCATGCAATATTTAGTCGTAGTAGAAGAAGGATCAGCCAGTTACGGCGCTTTTGTTCCAGATCTTCCAGGCTGCATCGCGGTTGGTGAAACTGAGATTGAAGTTATTGCGCTTATTCAGGAGGCCATTGAGTTTCATCTGGAAGATTTGCAAACGGAAGGGCTACCTATTCCACCCTCAGTCTCAAAAGGTACTTTCGTTGACGTTGGCTTAGCTGCGTAAAAATATTGATTGAGCGCGCTTATGTTTGACTTGCGTATTTAAGCTTAGATCGTGATTTTGAAGAAGAACTTTCTCGAAAGCCATTTAAGCTGATTCACAGCTACCTTGGCGAATCAAAGCATGCAACTGCAACGTAGTTGATGCATGTGGCTTCGTTAGGGAGTGTACGGCTCTGCCCTTCGACGGGCTCAGGGCGAACGGATCTCACTATAAGGATTCAACCTCAATTCTGGCCGGATCAATAACCCCTCAAATCACGCCTGGAAATCACGCCTGGGGCAGCCACTTCACCGCAACACCAAACTCGCCAAACCCAAAAACGCCAAAAACCCGACGCAATCGGTCGCCGTGGTCAACACTACGCCGCCCGCTAACGCTGGATCAATCGCAAAGCGTTTAAGCGTAAGTGGAATCATCACGCCGCAAAACGCCGCCGTCACCAAATTAATTGCGATTGCGGCGGCAATAACCAGCGATAAACGCAGATCGCCAAACCACAGCTGCGCCACACCTGCTACTACGACGGACCAAAGTGCACCATTTAAGGCGCTGATCATAATTTCACGCCAAAGCAGCGGTTTGGCGTTATCCCAGCTGACTTGCCCGAGCGCTAAGCCGCGCACAATCAAGGTCAAGGTTTGCGTGCCGGCAATGCCGCCCATGCTGGCAACCACGGGCATAAGCACTGCGAGTGCGACTACTTTTTCGAGCGTCGCTTCAAAGTTGCCAATCACCCAGGAAGCCAAAAAAGCGGTGATTAGATTGATGCCTAACCACAGCGCCCGGCGCCGGGAAGCGGCCCAAATTGGCGCGAACATATCATCTTCTTCATGCAAACCGGCCATCGACATGACCGAGTGCTCGGCTTCGTCGCGCACCACATCCAAAACGTCATCGACGGTAATACGCCCGACCAGCACGTTTTCATCGTCCACGACCGGGGCAGAAACATAGCGGTGGTTTTCGAACTCCGCTGCGACTTCGCCCATGCTGGTGCCCGCGCGGATCGCGGGTTGCGAATCATCAATAAGCTCAGCGACCGACCGTTCCGGTTTTTGCGTAATCAACTGAGTCACTGCCAAGCGCCCGGTATATTGACCGCGCCGGTTGACCACATACAGATAGTCCGTGTGTTCCGGTAATTCCCCACGTATGCGCAAATATCGCAACACCACGTCCACCGAAACATCCGCACGTACCGTCACCACATCCGGATCCATTAAGCGGCCGGCGGTGTCCTCTGGATAGCTGAGCACGCGTTCCAAGCGCTCGCGATCCTCCCGATCCATGCCTTTGAGCACTTCTTCGGTCAAAGCAGCGGGCAAATCTTCCAATAGCCCGGCTAAATCGTCCAGATCTAGCGATTCGGCGGCGGCCAATAGCTCTTCACGATCCATATCGCGAATCAGCGAAAGCCTTACTTCGTCAGCAACGTGGACCAACACCTCGCCGTCGTCTTCCGGGTCGACTAAGCCCCAGGCAACCAAACGTTTGGTCAATGGCAAAGATTCTAAAACATTGGCAATTTCACCTGGGCTGAGCGTGTTGAGCATGCGCTTGACCGCCGCCGTCTTGCCGCTGTCAAGTGCTTGGCTCAAAAGCCTGAGTTGACGCACCGTTTTGTCGTAAATTGCAGAATCGCTCATGGCGTCACGTGTGGGCGAAAAGAGTAAATAGTGGGGGTTGTTCTTAAAGCAAGCGGCCCGCGCGTGCGAAATTCTGCAAAGGCTAACAGTAGGCGTTAGACTGCGCAGCCTTTTTTAGCTGAAATTTTGCATCATGAAAATTGAAACCAATGCTGTTGTGGCTTTTCACTACACCTTAACTGATTTGGATGGCAAGGAAATTGAAACCAGCCGCACGCGCGCGCAGCCACAACTTTATTTGCACGGACATAAAGGCCTGATTCCAGGGCTAGAAACCGCGCTGGAAGGGAAATCAGCAGGCGATCAGTTTGACGTAACGGTGGCGATGGAGCTGGCTTATGGCCCACGCGTCGAAGGCCGCGTGCAGCGCGTACCACTCAAGCGCTTGGCAAAAGCGGGTAAGTTAACCGTTGGGCAGTTGGTGCAAGTACAGTCTGATCAAGGTTCGCAGGTTGCGGTGGTTAAAAAAATCGGCATGACCGTCGCTGATCTTGATCTCAATCACCCGCTGGCCGGAAAAGCGTTGAAATTTGCCATTGAAATCAAAGACGTACGCGCCGCCACTGAAGATGAAATCAAACATGGCCATGCGCATGGCGATGGCGGCACAACGCATTAATATAGGCACTGCAATAGCACCGTCACTCAACCCGATTTGGATACCCATCAATGAAACATATGCTTTTCTTCGCCACAATTTCACTATTAAGCAGCGCAACGCCGTCGCTGGCGGCAAGCGCTCCGGCCTCTACGCCGCACGCAAAACTATCGGAAGCATTGCAATGTCGCGGCGCAAGCGAAGGTTTGGATGCGCTGGTCACGGGCGGCAGCAATTTTGCTGCGGGCTATGCGGTGCAGGGTTTTGGCGAGGAGCTGTCTTACAAATCGATGGTTATTCTTAAAGACCCAATCACCATTGCCGGCGCAAAAACGTATGCGGTGGTGTGGTCGTTAGATCCTAATTACTTTGAGTTCAACGCAAATCTATTCGCTGAATTTACCGGTGACTATAAAGCCGTAGTGAAATTGCTCAAGCTTGAACCCACCAAAAACTTCGACGAGTCCAGCATGGGCCGCTTTGTTTCGATTCAAGCTTCAAAAAATGCTTGTCCAGAAACCATCGTTCTAACGCCCAAAGAAAACGGCACGTTTTTGCTGGGATGTGGCTGGTGTAATGGCGGCTAATGTAAGGCTCGGTGTGCGAAGTGAAAGCACTTAGGCGTGATGCTTACTAGCCCTAAGTTTGTCAGAGCGTAAAAGATTATGCTCAACGCCATCTTCACAAACTTAAGGCAGCTGCAACATGCAGACCAAATCGTTTTCGCTCCGCGCAACATCCAAGCTGGCAGCACTTGCCATCACATTATTTGCCGCACAGGCGGCAAATGCCAGTTTTCATATTATGAAAGTGGTGGAAGTTTTTGGCGGCGCACAAGCAGCGCCGAATGCACAGTATGTTGTCATTCAAATGTATTCGGGCGGGCAAAATCAGGTTGGCGGGCACGGAATTTCTGTGTTCGGCCCAACCGGCACATTGATTCAAACCTTTAGCTTTCCCGGGCCTGTAGCGGTTGGTACGAACCAAAGCAAAATTTTGATCGCCACCCCGCAGGCAGCAACATTTTTTAACCTGACTGCGGATCTGACAATGGCAAGTGCAGTGATTCCAATTGCCGGCGGCAAAGTCTGTTTTGATTCCTCGCCCGTGGATTGCTTGGCTTGGGGCAATTACAGCGGTGATTTGACCGGTATCGGAACGCCATTCAATGTCAGCACCGGATTAGTTCTGACCAAGGCCGCCACTAGACGCTTAAATATTGCCGGGGGTGCGACTACGCTGGAAGCGGCCGATGACACCGATAATTGCGCAAACGATTTTCTTGCTCAGATGCCGACACCACGCAACAACGCGGGTACTGCCGGCACTATTCCCGTAAACACCTGCCCGAACATGATTATTGAAGGGTTGGAAGAGTGTGATGATGGCAATATGACCAATGGCGATGGTTGCTCGTCGGCGTGTTTGATCGAGGTGGCGTTGCCGAATTTGATTTTTGCTACTGGGTTTGAGAATTAGGTTCATTCGCTGCTTGTACTTTGGTACAGCTTGACCGCATAGCGTTTCGAACCTAGTTTGCGACAACCCTGCAAGATCACGTGCAGGGTGACGCCGCCAACTTGGAGATAACGATGCGCACCAAAACGTTTAAGCCTACCCAGCTACTTTGCAGCATTGCACTTGCTTTGTTGCTGCCCTTACCACTCTTGGCGGCCTGTGTTGACAACGTGGTGTTGGTGCACGGCAACGCCGGTGCGCCATCAGATTTTGACAACACCTACAACTTATTGCTTGCACGCGGCTACAGCGCTGGGCAGATTTTGCGTCCGAACTGGGGCAGTAAATTGTGTGCGGCGTGCAATGATCACAATGGTAGCGAGGAAACACCGGTTGAATCGGCTCTAATTACCGCGATCGCCACCTCGTGCACCGGCAAAATCGATGTAATCGGGCATTCGATGGGCGTCACGCTGGCGGCGCATGAAATTGATCGCTTGGCGCTGACGCCGTATGTCGAGTCCTTCGTTGGCATCGCCGGTGCCTATCGCGGGCTGTGGTCTTGTGCGACTTACCCGTTCAATGTGCCAAGCTCCACCTGCGGCTATTGGGGCCTGTCAGTCGCCAGCCCTTTGATCAACAGTTTGGCGGGTAAAAAACCCGGTGCGCGTGCGTATTCGATTAAATCAAATATCGACCAAATCGTATGCTCCACCGGCATCTGCACGGTCGGTGGCGTGCATACCTCAACAATTCCGGGGCAAAACGCCACCTACACTTATGCGCTCGGGCATTTCGGTTTGCTTAGCAATACTGCGGCTAAGCAGGTTGATCTGATTCAGTAGTTTCAGCGTTGTAGCTGGAAAATGCACTTCGGGGCAGCGTTTAGCTGCCCCGAAGTTGTTTGTGCTTCCAAAATGTGCGCTGTTACTCTTTCACCTCAATCGCCGCTTCAGTTGACTCAGCCTCGCGCGCCTGCACTTTGCGCTCATACATGCTGCTCGCGAAACTGCGCGGCCGGGCGTAGGTGCCGGCATTGGTGGCTTTGATGCGATAGCGGTATTCGCTAATCGAATCTGTTGCTGTGGTATAGATCACCACCCGGTCCTCGCGTACTTCTTGATGTGCGGGCGAGTTGCCAGAACTAGAGATAGCGTTGGCTATGCCACCGTCCGTGATCGCTTCAAAACCGCCCGGCAATAGATCAATCAGCGCAATATCCGCATGGCTGGTGTTATCGATGCTGCGCAGTTTGATCGAAACGGTCAGCTCTTCGCCAATTTTTAGCGGCCGTGTCAACGGACTACCTTGCGCGTCTAAATACACTTTGCTGACTTCAATGCCGTTATTGGCCGTTTTCACTGCTAGGCTTTGATCGAAACCCGCTTCGGTCATGGCATACCAAACCGTGCCGCTACCGGCTTTGGATATGTTCAAAGACTTCGCTTCAGCGGTGAAGCTGCCCGCGTGCAGCCAACCTTGCGCCGCGCCAAATTCGGTCGATGCGCCGCTGGCGATTTTTTGTTTAAACGCAATCGTACTGGCGGGGGTATTTTGCGCGGCTGCTTCCAGAGCCAGCATGGTCAACGCCGAAGACAGCGTATTGTTCGTGCCCTCCACAATTGGAGCGATCAAGCGTTCGTAGGTTTTGGGCGAAATCGCTTTTGCGATTTGCGGGAACTGCTGATGCAGCAAGTAGACATTCAACGCGTCCGCCACCGCCGGGTCGTCGTAATTTGCGTAGCTATATTCCTGCGTCTTCTGTGCGTTGAGCGCCTTTACCGCAGCTTGTGCACGGCTATCTGCTGGACCACTGACTTTCAGCAATTTCAAGCTTGCCGCCAACAGCAAGGACGTAACATCCGTACGCTGACTTTCAGGCACGTTTTTATCCAACATCTCTTGAATCCCGGCAATTTCTGCCGTGGTAGTGATGCCAGCGCGGGTGCGCACATAAACCGCCAAGGCGCGGGTACGCAGGCCGGATAGATCATTGAGCGAAGCATCGTTCACCAGCGTTTTTAGATAGCGCTCGGTTGCGGGCCAAAGTGCGGCGGCGCGTTCAACACGGCGGGTTTTTGCTTCTTGAATCAGTAGTCCAATGTAAGCGGAAACAAAGGCATCGGAGTTCGGCGATTGATTCCACAGACCGAAGCCGCCTTCGGAGTTTTGCCGGCTGGCAAGCAGGCTGACGATTTCTTCAAACTCTGCCGGAACTTCACCGGTTGTGGCCAGCGGCGTCAATTCTGGGTGCGTATTGACCACTAGCCGCGCGAACGCCTGACTTGCCAGTTGTTCGCTGCAGGCATACGGGAAATCGTCCAAATAACCGGCCAAACCGCGCGCCAAGACTAATGGCGTGGCACCAGCGACCAATTCGCGACGGCTAAATTCTGGCCAAAGTATCCGCAAATCTTTCAATTCAGCGTTAGCTGCGTCGATGCGCCCAACGCGTAAGGAACTAACGAAGGGATTTGCCGGGCGTACGGACAGTTCGACCGTGCGCTTGGCATTTAATGCGCCTGACGTCGCGACGGCTCTGACCGCTGCACTGCCAAATTTTTGATTCGCACCCGTATTGGCCGCCACGATGAAACGCAATACGCCCTCCCCGCCCGGTGCCAGCTTGATCGTTTGCACGGGATTGCTGACGCTCAAGCCGGCTGCGACATGCATCCGCACTTCGATGGTTTTTTCCGCCAAATCACTCGGCTGCATCTCCGCAGTCTTTGGATAACTGACGTTGACGCTCGCGCTAAATTGATCGCCTGGGCTAAGCGTTGTCGGCACATTCGCCTGCAGCACAAAATCACCGCGCACCTGAACCGCACCACGATACGTCCCGATCCGCGCAGCGCTTACGGACACTGCGAACACCTTCAAAGTGCCATTGAAGTATTCCGGCGGCGTGTAGCTAAACTGCGCCGTACCGTTCACGCGCTGAATTCCGGACCAAAACACCGCTGGCTTGTCGGTTTTGCGTTTGAACGGGTTCAAATTTGAGCCGAGCAACTCTTCGTCGCCACCACCTGGCGCACTGGATTGCAGCAAGCGCGAAAACTCGGGCAGGATCAAGTCTAGAATTTGCGCGGTATCGACCTGCAAGCGTCGCTTCGGGAAAAAGGTATTGAGTGGATTCGCAAGTGAATAGCGCGCCACCTGCAAAATACCTTCGTCGACCGCGAATACCACCACATCCGCTTCGCCATCGGTCGTCACGTCAAACTTTAACGCCTCCCCAGGCTTGACACGCTTGGGTGCCGCCACGGTAATCGCCTGTGTGCGCGGGCCGCGATCCAGGGCGAAGGGAATCGCACCGTAACTCAGCGGGCTCATGAAAATTTCGGGCGAATCAGGGCTGCGCACAAACTGCACGCTCAAATAAGCACCGCCTTCTAAATCATCCGGGATACGAATGCGCTGCACCGAAGACTCAGTATCGGCCTTAAACCACGCATGGCTATAGACTTGGTCGCGTTCAATCGTCAACAGCCCAGTGCCGGCATAGGGCGCGCGAATATTCACTTCCAATTCTTCACCCGCGCGGTATTCGGGCTTGGAAAGCGCAAGTTCTAACTCGGCGTTGCGCTCCAACGAGCGGCTTAAATTCGCCGCACCGGCAACGCTGTACTGAATCGCGTTGACTTCAATATCGTCAGCCGTCAGTAGTTTCAGCTCAAACCGGCCTGGCTTTGCGGTGTTGAGCTTAATCGTATTGATCGCAGCCTTTAGCGTGAGTGGAGTATCGCTAATGCGATCAATGCGCTCTTGCGAGATATATTTGTAGACACCCGAATTTTGTTTGGTCAGCACGGAGACGTATTTCTTTTCTTCAATAACAATACGCAGCCCTGTTTGCGCGACTGCATTCCCCGTTGCATCAACCGCCACCACTTCGATATTACGCAGCGCGTCTTTGCTGATATAGCTCAAGCTATCCGCGCTCTTTAGGCCAACTAGCGAATCGGCGGTCGACACCAAGGTTTGCACAAAGCTCGTCACGCTGCGGCCGGATCCGGCTTCGAAGGCTTCGCTCGCAACGGTTAGGTAAAACGTACCTGCACTGTATTTCTCCAAGCCCAGCGCAAACTCAGCTTTGCCGGTCGCATCCGAGGTTTGTTCTTCAAGCGTGTCACTAAAGCCTTGTTGATTGCGTGTCGGATCATAGAAACTAAAGCCCGGAAAGCGCTCAAAACTCGGTATTGTGGGCGAAAATTGCAGATTGGCCGTCACACGGCGGTCTTGGGCTGGGGTACCAAAAAGCGTGTCCACTTGAATTATGGCAGTCAAAGCCTCGGGCTTGACCCAGCCCACGCCCGCTTCGGCTGAAAAACGGCTGCTAATCTTCATCTGATCCGGCAAAAATTCCTTTACCTCAACACTCACTTCGCCAAGTGGCTCGTTGTGGTCGGTGTCGTTAGGCTTATATAGCCGCAGCGTGTAGCTACCGCTAGCACCGCTTTCGCTCGTCGTATACTCAAGCGCAACAAAACCGGTGTCATTGAGCGTTAGCGCATTGTCATACACCGAAACGTTGCTCGGGTCAGTAATCACCGCCTGCAACGGCACGCCGGCGAGCGAATTTTTCCAATCGAATGCGCGCGCAATGATGCCGAAATTTATGCTGTCGCCAGGGCGATACAAGCCGCGATCCGAAAACGCATGCACACTCAGTTCCCCAGGTGAAACTGGCGTGTCAGAGCCTCCTATTTCAAAGCGTGAATAGTCTTGCTCATGCTCATATTTGATCGGCAAAAACGACATATCGTCTGCGCGCGTAACCCGCAGCATCACCGGCTCATGTTCGCGCTTGTAATCAGCAAAGCTGGCTAAGCGCGCATGCCCGGCAGCATCGGTAACAGCACTTTGCACACTCACGCCGTTCACACCGATCACGTCGACCGTTACCCCTTCGGCGGGGGTGCCGCTATGAATTTCTTGCACGAAAACCTCTCTGGTTGCATCCAAAGATTTCTTCGCCACCACACCCAGATCGCTGAGCACGATCAGCCGCTGCGCTTTGCTTTCGCCCTCGCGTAAGTCATCGTCGGCTAGCTCGGCGGTCGGCAAAGTGTCTTTACCGGACTTCGCCACCAGTTCCTTAAGACTGATGTAAAAAACACCGTGCTTTTCGTCGGTGAAATACGGGCTTAGATCAATTCCCTCATAGTGCGTGGCACCCGGTTTCAATGTCGGCAGACGCACAATTCGCTCAAAACGCTCAACCAGGGAATCCTGTTCCATATAGTAAAAGCTAGGACTTTTAAAACTGCCGCTGTTGTATTTCACCCAATGCTGCAGCTGATCCGGCAGCACGCGCGATACTTCTAATTTGTAGGCAATCAGGTTGCGGCTCATTATACTGACGCGCTTTTCACCTTTAAGCGAAAGCAATGCGCCGTCGCCGACAAAGCTTAAGGCCTTCGGAAACTCCGGCACGCGCAGCACGGTTTGATATAGCTCACCCAATTTGGTGCCGCCAAACGCGGTGGTGTTTTTCGCCACTTGCACATAGATCGAGCGGCCAATGGGTGCGTCATAGCGAAACGTATGCGCCGCCAAAACATCACGCTCGCCAGGCAGGTGCGCAAGCTTGAGCTTCTGCGACTGGCGTAAAATTGCCTCAGTTACCTCCGTGTTTGACCATGCATAAGCTGCGTTGCTAGCCAACTTTTCTGGATGATTGCGTGGCAAAACATACGCCGTTATCGCACTACTGATCGCGGGGTCACTAATACTTTCATTCATTGCCACTACTAAAATTTGCTCAGGATCACCATCGGTGTTTTCCGCGCTGGCAAATTCCAAATTGTCGACATTGAGCGAATACAGCGAGGGCAGTGGCAAAGTTGTCGCACTGGCAATCGCTTCACGATCCCCGTCAAACGGG
>JBBQBR010000040.1:0-9960 GCA_038317875.1 Lysobacterales bacterium | reverse complement strand
CCGGTCTGATTGCCGGGCGAGGTGCTGAGCACCATGATGCCGTAGTCATATGGCCATGGATTAGCGTCGTTGCGGTATTCGGCCGGGGTGAAATACCAAGTGGCATTATGCTCGCCGTATGGCTGGCAGCTGACGTCGTTGCAATCACCTTCGCGGCCGGGGCGAAAGCGGGTTGCGCCCAGAGAATAGAATGATGCGTTGCTGCGATTGTAAATGCAGTGCGCCGCAGTCAACACGATGTTGTGCGCAATCAGGGTGCCCGAGCAGCCGGAGCGATCGCCGCCACCCATCTGACCCATGGCACGAAATGGGAACGTTGTGTTGTCAAAACGGCGCGTGCGGGTATCGACACCATTGCTCCAGTTCTTAGATTGCGGCAATTGTTCGCTGATTTTTTGCACCTCGTTGTTAAAACGCGGATCGCCCATGTTTGAGCCAGTCATCTCGGCATACCGATGCATCTGGTGCGCAAATTCGCGCGGCATTTCCACGCGATATTCAAAGCCAGTATCCATATTCACCGCGATCCAGCTCTGGCTATTTTTGCGCTCGCTGTTTGGCGCGATATCGAAGCTCTTTGACGTCGAACCGGCTGCGTTGGTTGTGACGTCAGGATTGTCATTGCTATCGATTCGGGCGACGCCATTCCATTGCCACGTTTGGGCCTTCAGTCCAGCCTGTTTGGCCTCGCTGCCGAGTCCTTGGGCGACATCGACTAGTAGATCGCGCCCGAACTGGGGCGTGGCCGAAGCGCTAAGTTTCGTTTCGGCATGGGCACCGACGATGCCGGTCAGGCACAGCGCTAGTGCAGCATTGAACAGGGTTCGTTTCATTTGAATTCTCCAAGATTTTAAGTGAGCCAGAATGGCGATATGAGTGAAGCGTTGACGCAGTTTGCTGCTGCGTCTGATCCACACATACGCGGGTGCCGAAGCGCAGGGATCAAATAAATTTAGGGTGTCAAAAGTTCAGCCTCAGCCGTTACTAAAGGCAGTCGGTGATCGCGTGGACTAGATTTCCATTGCCAACACCCTGGCTGGGTAGCGCAGACTATTTCAGGGCGATCTAGAGCTAGCCGCACTAACCGAAGGGTTGAAACACTTGCTCAAACAATTGCTCAAACACTTGCTCAAGATTGATCGCGCATGGCAATCGTATTTAGAGCATCTCTAGCCTTCATTCGCAAAACTTTCCAACAAAGCCCGCAAAGCGGCCGGACGGATTGGTTTTCTGAGCAATGCCACGCCAGCATTAGCACACTGCGCAGGCAGGTCCGGGTCGGTCTCGGCGGTTACCAAGGCGGCGCGCAGCTTGGGCTTTTCGGCGCGCAATGCGGCGATCAGCTGCAGGCCATTGACGGATTCTGCGCCGAGCGCGAAGTCGACTAGGGCGAAATCAACCTCCTCGTGCTTCAGCGCGGCTAGCGCGGCCTCGGCAGTATTGACCGAAATAACATGCGTACCCCAGCGCGCCAACAGCACGCCGAGCGCGTGCAGCACATCTGGGTGGTCATCCACACACAGCACGCGCAAAGCCCCGACGCGTGAGCGCGGTGCTTCGCTTAAGGTTGCGCTTTCCGGGGCGCTGGGCGCGCGGTTGAGTGTGACGCCGAAGCAGCTGCCGTGTCCAAGCCGGCTGCGCACCGTAACCGTATGCCCCAGGGCATCGCTCAAGCGTTTGCAACCGGAAAGCCCAAGCCCCAAACCGCGTTCGCCCCAGGGCGACACGCTGGCGCTGGCGTTGAGCTCGCCAAATAGTTTCGGCAAAACGGCATCGGCAATGCCCGGCCCGGTATCGCAAACCACGATTTCCAGAGCCTCTGCGCCGCGCCTGCGCACGCCAATCAGCACGCCGCCCCGTGCGGTGTAGCGCAGGGCGTTGGATAGATAATTTTGCACAATGCGCCGCAGCAGGCGCTGGTCGCTGTAGACCCATTCGTTAGTTGCGTGCACGCGCAAGCGCAAACCGCGCTGTGCGGCCAGCGCCTGGGACTGCGCTGCTAAGGAAACCAACAAACAGCCCAAATCCACCGGGCAAAACTCAGGCTGCAAAGTGCCGCTTTCCAAGCGCGCCAAGTCGGTCAGGCCACTGAGCAATTCTTCGCTCGCCTCCAATGCATGGTCGGCGCGTTCTAACAGCGTGCGCTCGGCACCCGCAACGCCTTGTGCGGCGGTCAAATACAGCCGCGCCGCTGACAGCGGTTGCAGCAGATCATGACTGACGGCGGCCAAAAACTGGTTCTTGAGTTCGCCCAAACGCTGCAGCTCGCGCGTGCGCGCAGCAACGCGTTCTTCCAGGCGCGCATTTGCTTCCTCTAGGCGTGCATTTGCCTCTTCCAAAGCACGCGCAGCGTGCACGGATTCGGTGATATCAAAAAAGGTCGTGACAAAGCCACCCTCTGGCAAGGGCTCGCCGCGAATGTCCAGGGTGCGTCCGTCCGGCAAAGAACGCACACTGCGATACGGGGTCGCTGCGCGCAGTTGACCTAAGCGGCGCACAATGCGCGCGTCGACATCCGGCGCATCAAGCTGACTTGCACGTGCGCCATGTCCGATCAAATCGGCGATCGGTTGACCCGGCTGCAACAGCCCGGCTGGCCATTCAAACAAGCGCTCATACGGGCGGTTCCAGGCGGCCAAACGCAGCTCGGCATCGACGACACTGACCGCTTGATGCATATGCTCAAAAGTCGTGCTGAGCAACTGCGCGCTCGTCCGATAACGCGTTGAAGACTCGTCGAGCGCGCTCAACACCGCGTCCATGCTCAGCGCGCGCCCGCTCAAACCGCGAGCGATTAACTCGCGCGCGCTGGTGCTGCCGAACACCTCTGTGAGCGCCCGCACCGCAGCACTCAACAGCGCTTGCGTGACCAAGTCGTTCGCGGGCGGCAACGCGCCGTGGTGTGCAGCCAGGGCGTGGCGAAAATGTTGCGGGCCGAGCAATTTTTCAAGCAGCGCATACAAATCATCGGCGCGCACCGCCGTCAAAGCGCGCAATACAGGCGCGTTGATCGTTGCCGCTGAAAGAAAGTTCGCCGCGCTCAAGGTTTGCCGCAGCGTCGCCGGTTTGAGCACACTGATCACCAGCAACACCACGCTGTTGAGTGCCAGCGTCAACAGCGCGCGGCGTGTTAGCTCGCCCGTGCTCAGCGCCGCGCCCTGCAAGTACGGCAACAGCAGCAGCGCCACCCATACGCCAGCGCCCACGAGCAGCGCGATCAGCACCGCGTTCGCGCTACTGCGCGGCGCATACAAGCCAGCCAGCACCGCTGGGGCAAATTGCGCCACGCCCGCAAACGCGAGCAAGCCCATCTGCACCAAGGTTCCGCTGGTAGCGCCCAAGTACCAGGTGACGCTCATCAGCGCCGTTAGCACCACCGCCGCGCGGCGAATTTTGAGTACGCGATCAGCTGAAACCGCAGTACCCAAGCGCAAAAATAGCGGCACCAATAAATCATTCGAAAGCATAGTCGACAGCGCCAGCCAAGCGGCGATCATCATCGCCGACGCTGCCGACAAGCCAGCCAGAAACGCCAAAACCGCGAGCACGCCCTGCGCGTGTTGCAAAGGCATGCTGATCAAAAGATGATCGCTACCGCCACCGCTACTCGCGCTGACCGCCAACGCGGCAATCGGCAGCACCGCTGCGCTGACCAACAGCAAATAGCCGGCAAACACCCAGCGCGCGACTTTAAGTTCGGCTATGTCAGCGCATTCGACGACGCCGACTTGAAACATCCGTGGCAGCAGCAAACTGGCGGCCGCCGCAAGCACGGTTTGCCCGAATAGCGAAAGCAAATCAGGTGGCGCGCGCGCAAGCAGCGCCGCGTGCCAAGCCAGCGGCGTGCCGCGCACCAGGGAGAATGCCCAAAGCGCAAGCACCAGCAGGATCAAAAGCTTAATCGCACTTTCGATGCCAAGCACCAAAATTAGGCCCGGCCGCTCGACCAACGTACGCGCATCCAGCACGCCAAAGCGCAGCGTAAACAGCACCATCAGCACGACAAAAATCAGCACCCAAATTGCCGGGGCATTAATGCCCAAAGCCCGCAAAGCACCGCTAAGCGCGGTCAGCTGTAGCGCCACATATGGCACCACGGCGACTAGGGAAACCAGAGCAACCAAGGCTGGCAGCGCAGCACCACGCCCATAGCGCGCCGCTAAAAAATCCGCCACTGAAGCCAAGCGATGATGCTGCTTAAGCCGCACCAAGCGCTCCCAGACAAAAGGTGCCAACAGCGCAACCAACAGCGGCCCTAAGTAAATCGGCAGATAGGCATAGCCCTCCCTTACCGCACTGCCAATGGCGCCAAACACCGTCCAAGTCGAGCAATAAACGCCCAACGCCAGCCCATGCATCCACGCCCGAGTTCGCCCCTGGAGCGTTCCTTGCAGCACACCCCGAGCCGCGCGCCGCTCGCCCCACTGCGCGAGTGCGAATAGCGCCAGCAGATACAGCGCGGCGAAGCTGAGGATTAGAAAAGCGGGCATCGGTGATTCTGAGCGTTTAGCGGTGCGCTGAGCAATGGCTGATGAAGCACGGGCCGCAACAGCCATCCCAAAAAAACAACCTATCGCCGAGGCCCAAACCCCGGCGACAGTTTTCAAACCTCAGTGCTCATTCGCCCCTTCCGCATGTAGGCCGGTGTTTTGGCGCACGTAAAACTCCTCCCAAAGCTCTTCACTGCGGCGTTCGCGCACCATTAGCGAGCCCAGCACCACGAACAGAAAACCGAGCGGAATCGAGATGATTCCGGGGTTCTTGAGCGAAATCAACGGTGCGCTCAGGCCCATTAAGCTGGTGCTCTGGCCCTGCACCTGATCGAGCTTGGTTTGCGCAACGGTGCGCAAAGTCTCGGATGCTTTTAGCGCGGCTTCCAGAGGCAAGCGCGCGGTTGGGTCGGTGACCAATGCAAGCCCGCTGCTCAGCGCCGCGCTCTTAGCAGCTGCACTGGCAACCAAAGGCTCGTTCGTCGCGCGGACTAGGTTCGGATAGGTCATATTCGGGCTGACCAACACTAAGCCGATCGCGCTCAGCGCGCCGATGCTCATCCCCAGCACCACGCCACGGGTATTGCAGCGCTTCCAGTACAGCGTCAACAGCACGGCGGGCAAGTTGCTGGATGCGGCTACCGCAAATGCCAGTGCGACCAAGTGCGCGACATTTTGGCCTTTGGCGGCAATGCCAACGATGATTGCAATCACTCCGACGATCAGCGAGCTAATCCGCGCGGCGCGCATCTCCTCTTTGACCGTTGCCTTATCACCCTTCACCACACCAACCCAGATGTCGTGGCTCATCGCCGAGGCAGATGCCAGCACCAGCCCTGCAACGACCGCAACAATGGTGGCAAATGCGACGGCGGCAACGAAGGCAAGGAACAAATTGCCGAGCAGCGACTGAGCGCCGCCGCCGATGTATTGCGCCAGCAGTGGGCCCGCCATATTTCCGCCCGCATCAATCGCGCTGATTTTTAACGCGCCAACATTGATCGCAGCGCCTAAGCCTAAGAACAAGGTCAGCACATAAAAGCCGCCGATTATGCCCATCGCCCAAAGCACACTGACGCGCGCGTCTTTCGCGGTGGGTACGGTGAAAAAGCGCATCAAAATGTGCGGCATGCCAGCGGTGCCGAACACCAGCGCAAGCCCGAGCGAAATTTGATCGATGGGGCTTTTCAAATACAGCCCAGGCTCCAAGAAGCGTTGACCAAGTTGCGCTGCGCTCATTTGCGTCGCCGGGTCACCCAATAGCTTGGCGACTTGCGCCTGCACCTTCGGGTCAGATACGGCTGCCTGCAGAAAACCCGGCAAAGAAAATCCGTAGGGCATCCAGGTAAACCACACCAGCAATAAGGACGCCGCCACCAGCAGCACCGCTTTGATGATCTGCACCCACGTGGTTGCCACCATGCCGCCAAAAATCACGTAGCCAAGCATCAATATGCCGACTGCAATCACGCTGACTTCATAGTCAATGCCGATCAGCGTTTTGACCAGCACGCCGCCACCGACCATTTGCGCGGTCAGATAAAAGATCGATACCGTGATCGTGGAAATCGCTGCCACCGTCTTGGCTTTTTTCGGGTCGTTACGGAACGCCAAAATATCGCCGAGCGTGTACTTGCCGATATTGCGGCAGGGTTCTGCGATCACTAACAGCAC
This sequence comes from Lysobacterales bacterium, assembly GCA_038317875.1. Taxonomy (GTDB): domain Bacteria; phylum Pseudomonadota; class Gammaproteobacteria; order Xanthomonadales; family SZUA-5; genus JANNYA01. The sequence goes on along the minus strand of JBBQBR010000040.1, from coordinate 3,796 downwards.
CGTGATGTAAGCCACCAGCCAGCCAACCGAATACATAAAGCCATCGTAGCCGTACAGCGAAATCAATCCAGCAATGCCGAGAAAGCTGGCCGCCGAAAGATAGTCACCAGCGATGGCCCAGCCGTTTTGGATGCCACTGACCGAACGTCCGGCGGCGTAAAACTGCGAGGTGCTTTTGACCCGGCGCGCGGCCAAATAGGTCACGAACATGGTCAGCGAAATGATCAGTCCAAACACCAAAAACGTCAGCCATTTATACTCGTCCGCAACCGCGCCGCCGCTGCCAACAGCCGGATTTTGCGCCCAAGCGCTGCTTGTGGCGGCTAAGCCAGTCAATAAAATTTTGCGTTTCATGAGCGCACCCCGCTGTAGCACGCGCACAGTTCGGCGGCCAGCACATCAAACTCGCGCGTGGCCCGCCGTTCGTAGACAAAGGCAATGCCCCACGCCACCAAGAACTGGCTAAACGCAAACACCAGCCCAACATTCAGCGGCCCCCAAACCTGGATTTTGAACAGCTCCGGGAAATAGCCCGCGCCGATCGGCAGCAGGAAGTAATACACCACGGAAAGCAGCATCAAGCCCCAGAGAAAGCGGCTTTTACGGCGGTGCAGATCCAAAAAGCGCGGATCAGCGTGGATGGCGGCCCAATCGGGCGCTGGTTTAGACATGGTGATTCTCCCTTGCGATGGTTCAGAAAAATTGCAATTAGAAGCTGTATTTGACCGATGCGTGCAGGCGGATCAAATCACCCGACGCGCCACTTTCTAATTCGCGCCGCGCGTAGATCAGCTCGGTGCCGACATCCCATTTCGGAATTGGCGAGTAGAACAAATTCGCGTGCAGGCTTTGGCTGCTGCTGGTTTGCAGCAGCCCACCCACCGCCGGGTTGTCGTACTCAGCGCGCGCATAAAACAGATTGCCGCGCACTTGCGCGCTAAACACATGGCGATAGCCAATAAAACCGGCCACCCCATCAATGCTATCCAGCTGACTGCGAGCGTCCAGCACCACATCGTTGGCAGTATTCAAGCCCAGATAGCGCCCCAAACCGCGCCCGCCGGTAAGCGCAAAGCGCAGATCGTCTTGCCCAAACGCAACCTTGCCAAACACGCTTAACCCTAAGCCCGCACTGCGCTCGTTCATCGCGATCGTGCCCGTGCCCGTTACCGTAGTTTGCAGCGCCAGTTGGCGCACGATGCCCGCGACACCAAAGCTGGAACCCGCCGCCGTTTTCAAGTTATAGCGCGCAATCAAATCCGGCACGCTGTTGTCGTCCGAGCTAATCCGCGCGCCGCCGCCAAACGGCGTGATCGTGGTTTCCGGGTTTTCCAGCGCTAACATCCAGTTGCCATTGGTGTAGCGCACCTGCGGCTGGCGCACAAACACCGTGCCATCTGTTGGGCCAATCAAATCGGTCGACTCAGGCAAGCTTGCCACGTCCATAAACGTCGACCAGGTTTGCCCGACGAGCCAGCGGTTATTGAAATTCAGATAGGCATGGCGTACGACAAAACCGGAGGCATTATTGAAACGCGCATCGCCTAAGCCATTGCCAAAAAAATCCCCCTCGATGCGCGTCTGGATCGTGCGCCCGTCATCCAAAGTGTTGTCCGTGCCCACGACCAAGCGCGAGAATTTCACGTGCGCATCCAGATCAGTTCCCTCGCTCGCGCCACCCACTGGGGTAAGCCCTGGCACATACAAATCCCGCCCAATCCCGCCATCAGCAAGCTCGCCATCGCTAGCGTGGGTCAGCATCGCATCCAGTTTGACAAAGCCTGAAACGAAAAACTGCGTGCCGGGCGCCGCATTGGGCATGTTCAAGCTCACTGGCTTAGGCACTGCGCCAGCAGGCGGGGCGCTGGCTGGCGACGGCGTTTGCGTTTGCGCTAGCGCCGCCTCTAGTCGCTCAATACGCGCCTCCAGCGCCGCGATCTTTTCCGCGTCATCCGCCTGCGCCGCCTGCGGCAACAACGCGCAGCTCATCGCAAACGCCAAGCGGGTGGATAATTTAGATCGAGTCAATCGCAGCTTCATCGTGGTTTCTCCCATGCAGTGAACACATGGGATGAATGTTGTGCTTAGTATTGGGATTCGACTATTCGACCATGGTCGAACAAACCCAGTTTGCGAAGCGGCCTTTTTAGTGACGAGCGCGCTGCTGGCAATCCGTTGCGGGTGGCGGTTTTAGTGGCTTGACCCTCACCCCCGCCCTCCCCATTTGAGAAAGCGCGCCATTTCCGCAGGTAGCCGATTCGCTGAAGGTACTTGAAAATGCACGCGCTGGCGGCCAGCTTAGCCTGAAATGGGGCCTGAAATGGGGCCTGAAATGGGGCCTGAAAATGGGGTCTGAAAATGGGGCCTGTCACCACCTGCATCGATCCAGCGGCGGCGTCGCGCCACGCGGCCAAGCGGATTTTAGCAAGGCCAGAATAGCCGGTCGGACAGCGCGAAGTGCCAGCCAAACAAGCGTTCCTGGGTAAGCGTAGCGCTGCAGTTGCCGGCAATCGCTAATTGACCTGCAATTGTTAGCTACATTACATTGATGGCATGATTAGAACCCAGATCCAATTGCCCGAACCGCTATTTCGGCGCCGAAAACTGATTGCCAGCGCGCGCGATTGGTCGGTGGCAGAACTGATCCGTCGCGGTATGGAAACCTATGTGCAGACTTGTCCAGAACTAAGCCCACAAGCCAAACTTTGGACTATGCCGGTGCTGCGCAGAAGTGGCGGTCACTTGGTGGCTCCGGCAACAGTTTCGGTGGAAGCCGATGCGATTGCATATCGGCATGTCAAGGTCTGAATGCTAAGCGCAGACACCAACTTGCTGATTCACGCGGCTGATCCAGATTCGCCCAACCACGCAGCCGCTCGAAGCTTCTTCGCTTCGCTTCGCTCAGCGATACGCGAGATGAATTGTTTTGTGCGAACTGATTTTTATTGAGCTTTATATGCAGCTGCGCAACCCAGCGTTTTTTGTCACACCCTACACGACTCAGGAGTCGAGCGAATATTGCCCCTTACAGCACCACGGAGTGACGCACTTCGCAACCGCCAACGTTAAGCATTTTAGAGACTTCGGCTTTGAGCAAGTCTGGAATCCGATGTTGGAGTAAATCCATCGAGCGCGCTGGCAAAAGGAACCGCCCTGCGCGCCAGCTACAAAAACAAATTAACCACCTAGCAAAGAATAGACGTTGATCTGGCGCACAGCACTACACCAACCAAATATCAAACCGCGTTTCCTGAGCCACGCTGATTAAGCGAAAATCAAAACCATGGCGCTGCAATACCTCACGCACAAACATCAACCCAATCCCCTGCCCGCCTTTTTTGGTGGAGAAAAACGCGCTAAATAGTTGGCCGGCGGGAACCAAAGCGAGTGCATCGGCGGAATCCACCACGGATATGCGCACGCGCTTGCCGGCATTAGTGGCTTCGAGTTCCAGTTCCAGGCGCACGCAGGCAACGCTATTCGGCAGCAAAACCGGCTGGCTGGCGACCGCTTCAATGGCGTTTTTCACGATATTGATTAGCGCCTGACTCATTAGGTTCCAATCTAGTTCTAACATCGCCAGATTTGGCCTTGGTCGCCATTCCAGCGCAATGCCGCGCCGTGTGCAATCGCTGCGATACAGTGCGGCGATGTCGTCCAGCAGGGCGTTGATGTCGGTGCAAGCCAGCACTGGCTCTGGCATTTTTACGACGCCAGTGAAGCGGTCAATAAACTCGCTGAGCGCACTCGCGCGCCGTTTCGCCGCGTCGATTGCGGTGGAAAAGTCGTCCCGATC
>JBBQBR010000039.1:0-9973 GCA_038317875.1 Lysobacterales bacterium | reverse complement strand
CACCTGATGGCTCTAGTCTTGCACTCAATGCCGAGGCGGTTACAGAAAAATTGAAAGCGGATGAAGCAAATGTAAAGAGCTACTGCGCCGCAAATGGCCTTTGACGCGTTTACTGTGACGGCTTAAGAAAACTCGTTAATTAAGTCGTTCAAAAACCGTTGCCCTAGCTCGCTAGCACGCAACATGCCGTGATCGTCTACCAGCAATCCGCGCTTCAATGCGCGGTGATATCCGGGTAATTCACTCAACTCCATGCCGGTGCGCTTGGCAAAGTCGCTGCTGGGAACGCCTTCAAAAAGCCGCAATGCATTGAGCATGTATTCAAGCGGCAGCTCTGCTGAACCAAGCACGCGCCGCTCCACCCAGGAACTGGGTGTGCCCGCGCACTCTTGGTACAAGCGGGGTATTTTTTGCTTCGCGGTACGGGTGATTTGACCGTTTGCTAAATCGGTAATTTTCGCATGTGCACCGGCACCGATGCCCAAGTAGTCGCCGAAGCGCCAATACAGTTGGTTATGCGTACTTCTAAAGCCAGGCTTGGCATAGGCTGAGACTTCGTAATGCTCGAAGTTCGCACCTTTCAGTGTCTGTTCGCAGGCTTCTTGCATCGCCCAGGCGCTATCTTCGTCGGGCAAATCTTGTGGTGGGAATTTGGCGTAAACCGTATCTGGCTCAAGCGTCAAGTGATAGTGGGAAATATGCTCCGGTGCTAGCGCTACGGCTTGGCTAAGATCGGCTAAGGCATCAGCCTCGGTCTGGGCAGGCAGCGCGTACATTAAATCAATATTGATGTTTCGCACGCCCGCTTTGCGCGCCAATTCAAACGCGCGTTGTGCTTCCCCGGCGCTATGAATGCGGCCCAGACGCTTTAGCTTCACATCGTCAAAACTTTGCACGCCAAAAGAAATTCGGTTAACGCCAGCGGCCAGATAGCCTTCGAATCGACCAAACTCAGCGGTGCCGGGATTGGTTTCAAGTGTGATTTCAGCATCCGGCCTAAGCGTTAGACGTGATCGCACGCCAGTTAGGATTGCATCGATACCCTCAGTGGAAAACAAACTTGGCGTGCCGCCGCCAAAAAATATGCTCACCACCGGCCTGCCCCATACGGCGGGCAAATCTTGTTCTAAATCGGCTAAAAGCGCACGTATGTAGTCACTTTCAGGAATGGTTTTGGGCTGCTGATGCGAGTTGAAGTCACAATACGGGCATTTTCGTACGCACCAGGGCAGGTGAATATAAAGCGCCAAGGGCGGTAGAGTCAGGCGGCTGGGGTTAAACGTCATGGCGCAAGTGTACATTGCGATTGCATATTCAAAGGCGCGCTGCAACCGGGTAACGTGTCATTAAGTCACGTTCTAAATGGTTTAGATTTGTCACTATTTGACGTACTCTGTCAAACTGTTTAAATCGACTGTCGCCCAACCGCGCTGGTCTTATTGTTGCCCTGCGGGAATGCTGCGCCCATATGTCTGAATCGATTGCGACCGTAGCCCGCGACCAACTTCGTGCGCTGGCGACACTGCTGAAAATTGGCTGGGTTAGCAAGCACGCGCAGGTTTTGGTCGGGCAATTTAGTGCGCTGTCCGAATTGGCTAGAGAACATGGTTTTACTGAGCTATCGACCTTAGCGCGGGCGCTGAGCGCGTCGGTGTTGCTTTATGTCAAAGATGGCCCGGATGAACAGGGCCACGGGCGTTTTATGGAGCTCGGACGCAAGGTCAATGCGCTGATTGGTAAAGACGGTCTACTGCAGAAGAAAACGGAAAAACCGCGCTTGTTGCCGGATGCTGCCGATGCCAATTTTCGTGCAGTTTTTATGCTGGCAGAACTTGACCCCGCGCAATCGGCGGTGTTGCCGCGCGAACTGCAGCTTAGTCTAAGCAAACGTCAGTTCGCTTTGCATGTGTTCGCCGAAGGTGACGCGCTGACTGAGGCCCTCGTCAATCAAACACCCGCCGCATTAATTTGCGAGGCAGCGCTGATGCCCGCGCTAAGCGAGCTGTTGGACGTGATCGAAAAAGAGCAGCCTGGCCTGTCAATGCGGGTACCTTTGGTTGCGGTCAATAAACAAGCCAGCGCAGCACGACGCTTGACGGCGGCTTTGGGCTGGGCGGATTGCTATTTGGAAGCGCCAAGCGCAGAAGAAATCGCGCTCGCAATCGCGGAAGTGGCAACAATACGCGATGACGCAAAGTTTCAGGTACTGATCGTTGATGACGATCGCCAGCAGGCGATGTTTTGCGCTGGCGTATTGAAGCGTAAGGGTATGGAGGTGGTGTCAGCACTAAGTGCCGAAGAAGCGCTGGTTGCGTTGACCTCGATGCGCCCGGATCTGGTGCTGATGGATTTGTATCTGCCGGGCTTGAACGGCATGGAGTTGACCGCGATTTTGCGGCAGCGCTCGGATTCCTTGCTACTGCCCATTGTGTTTTTGAGTGGCGAGCAAGACGCGCAGAAGCGCTTCGATGCGCTCAATATCGGTGGTGATGACTATTTGACCAAACCAATTCGCCCGCGCCATTTGGCGATTGCTGTTGCGAGTCGAATTAAGCGCGTGCGTGCCCTGCGTGCGCAGTTGAGCGAAGCGCGACAACCGGTGGACACGCACGGCCTGTATCGCCGCCCGGCGTTTTTAGATTTGCTGCAACAGCAGGCCGAACGCGTTAATAGCAATGAATTACTTGCCGGTGGTCAAGCGCTGATTTATCTATTGCTAGATCATGCCGATACTTTAATAGACGAGTTAGGCCTGTTCGCACAAAACAGCCTCGATCAGGCACTCTGTGCGCGCTTTGCGGAAACGATTGACGCTGCCGATGCGCTAACTGCGCTGGGGAATTTCGAGTACGCGCTGCTGGTTCAACGAGCGGATACCGAGCGCTTATTAGCGCTTGCTGATGCGTTAAGACAAAATGTTGCCGCGCGCGCGCTGCCGATCAAAAATGATGAGTTGGCGTTGACGATCAGCGTTGGCGTTATTGAACATAACGATGCGCGCGGTAATGCCGAACGCTGGCTGATGTTGGGGCAAATGGCGGCACAGCGGGCGCAGCGCAAGGGCGGCAATCGCATCGAGCGCGGTCAATTTGAGTCCTTACGCGCTGCACCCGCGCGGCAAAAGGTTATTGAGGATTTACTCAAAGAAGCACCCTCGCGCAATAATACCTTGATCGAATATCAGCCGATCGTACCCTTGCGGGGCGCGCCGATTCCGCAATATACACAGCATTTACGTTTGCGCGGCAACACCGTTTCCACCGCGATGCTGACCCGCAGTGACTATGCTGAGCTTGCCGAGCGGCTAGGTGCAGCAATCAAATTGGATCGCTTCGCCTGCCAACAAGCGATTCAAGCGATCCGCGACGGCGCGCGTTTTGGCAGCCAGGCGCGGCTGTTTGTGCGCTTGAGTGTGGCCTCGTTGCTGGGCGATATTGCGCAAACCTTAAAAGCCGAGCTGTCCATGGGCAGCATTGACGCTAAGCTGCTGTTTTTAGAGTTCGACCTGCAAGACATTGAGCTTGAGCTGGCCGCGTGCAACCGCCGATTTGATGCTTTGCGCGTGTTGGGTGTATCCATTTGCCTCAGCGTCGCGCTCAAGCGGCCGCGTCTGAGTGCAATGTTGCTCAAGCTCAAACCGGATGCGATCAAACTGCACACAAATTTGATTAGCGATTCGGCTGAGTCCATGGAGTTTTTGAAAACCCTAAACGTCGCGCGCGAAAGCAGCCCGCTGATTGCAACTCAAGCAAGCGGGCCGGAAACGTTGGCAACGCTTTGGGCGCATAACATTGATTATTTGCAGGCCGATTTTATTGGTCCGGTGCGTGCACAGCTAGATTTTGTCTTCGTTCCCTTGAAAATCGCGCAGGAAAAGTAGCGATCGATTTGGCTCCTTGCCTAAGAACCGTTCGCACTGAGCTCGTCGAAGTGCAGAGCATCACCCACGCTAACAAAGCCTTGCCCGGCGATTGCGCGCGCCTTTGCCGATACACCCGTAGCCGCTCAGCTTGCATTTGCTACCCTAGACTACGTCAGCATCTGCGTTGTGAGCCTTAAAATCTATGTCACGCCAAATTCTTGTTACTCCAGCACTGCCCTATGCCAATGGCCAGATTCACATGGGCCATCTTTTGGGCTATATCCAAGCCGATATTTGGGTACGCGCGCTGCGTTTAAGCGGGCACACCGTGCATTTTGTCTGCGCCGATGACACGCACGGCACGCCGATCATGTTGGCAGCGGAAAAAGCTGGCGTTACGCCCGAGATGTTTGTCGCCGGTGTGCAAGTCCAGCACGAGCGCGATTTTGCCGATTTTGGCGTGGCTTTTGATCATTTTCATTCGACCCATTCGCGTGAAAATCAGCGCCTGACTGAGCAGATTTATCTGGCACTTCAGGCAGCCGGTGCAATCTCAAAACGCTCAATTCAGCAGCTGTTCGATCCCGAAAAGCAGATGTTTTTGCCGGATCGTTTTGTCAAAGGCGAATGCCCGAAATGTGGCAAGGCGGATCAATATGGGGATAACTGCGAAAACTGCGGCGCAACCTATCAGCCTACCGATCTGAAAAACCCACACTCTGTGCTTTCCGGTGCCGCGCCGGTCTTGCGCGATTCCGAGCACTACTTTTTCGAGCTGGGTCAATTCCAAACATTTTTGGCCGATTGGTTGAGCGGTGATGTCGCACCTTCAAGTGTGAAAGCGAAGCTGCGCGAATGGTTTGATTCGGGTTTGCGGCCCTGGGATATTAGCCGCGATGCGCCGTATTTCGGTTTCGAAATTCCCGGAACCGCCTCTGATGGCGTGCCGGCAAAATACTTTTACGTCTGGTTGGACGCACCAATCGGCTATTTAGCGGCCTTTGATGCCTATTGCCAACGCACCGGCATTGATTTTAATGCGTTTATGGGCGCGGACAGCACCGCTGAGCTGCACCATTTCATCGGCAAAGACATCGTCAATTTTCACGGGCTGTTTTGGCCAGCGGTGCTGAAAGGGTCGGGTATGCGCACGCCGACCAAGCTGCACGTCAATGGCTACGTCATGGTCAATGGCGAAAAAATGTCGAAAGCGCGCGGCACTTTCATTATGGCGCGCACCTATTTAAATCAAGATTTGAATGCCGAATGCTTGCGTTATTACTACGCCAGCAAAAGCAGTGGCGCGGTAGACGATTTAGACCTAAATCTGGAAGACTTCGCGCAGCGCGTGAACGCGGAATTGGTCGGGAAATTGGTCAATATCGCCAGCCGCTGCGCAGGCTTTGTGCACCAGCATTTTGATGGCCGCTTACCCGCACTCGACGTGGACACCGAGATCAGCTATTTAGCGGCGGCAAAACGGCTCGATTTGGCCTGCCAGCCTGCCTATGAGGCGGTGGACTTTGGCTTGGTGCTGCGCGAAGTCATGGCGGTTGCGGATATCGTCAACGCTAGAATCGCACAAGCCGCACCCTGGACTTTGGCGAAAGCACCCGAGCGTAAAGATGAGCTTGCCGCAATCTTGGGCTATTCGCTCAATATGTATCGTTTGCTGATCGGCTGGCTGAAACCAGTGGTGCCGAATTTGGCAGCGGCTTCAGAGGCGTTTCTACGCAGCCCGCTGAGCAATTTTTCCGCACTGATGCAGCCCCTGTCGGGCGGGCATACGATTTCGCCTTTCACCGCGTTGCTTGGCCGCATAGATAAAAAGCAGCTTGATGCGATGGTCGCAGCGTCCATTGAAACCATTGGCACGCCCGAACCAGTGAAGCCAGTGAAAGCCGCTAAATCCGCAATAGCCGTGGTTCCGGCACTGGATGCGGCTGAGGGAAGCTACATCAGTATTGAAGATTTCAGCAAAGTAGAGCTCAAGATTGCACGCATTGTCAGCGCAGAATCAGTGCCGGAAGCCGATAAATTGTTGCGGCTAATGCTAGATATCGGCGAAGAAAAGCCACGGCAAGTGTTTGCAGGCATTAAATCAGCCTATGCGCCCGAAGCGCTAGTTGGCCGGTTAACCGTCATGGTCGCGAATTTGGCACCCCGGAAAATGCGTTTTGGCATGAGCGAAGGCATGGTTTTAGCCGCCAGCGATGCCAGCGGCGGGCCGTTTTTGTTGAGTCCTGATGCGGGTGCGGTTTTGGGAATGCGGGTTAAGTAACTCGTTGGTCAATTTAGCAACTGCCGAGAAACAGCGTGGACATTCTTAAATACAACGGATACGAAGGAACTGCAGAGCTTGATATGGCTCGTGGTGTTTGTCGGGGTAAAATTCTTTTTATTAAAGACTTAGTGACTTATGAATCGGCTAACCCAGCGCATCTGCAGAAGGAATTTGAGGCTGCAATAGACGATTACTTAGAAACCTGCGAATTGTTGAAACGGGAAGCTGCTAAACCATTTCGTGGGCAGTTCAATGTCCGAATTCCTCGCGAACTGCACCGCGCTGCCGCTTTGCGTGCGGTGGAAGATGGCCTTGCATTAAATGATGTGGTTGTGAGAGCGCTTGATGCATTTTGCTTATCTTCGCCACCACCTTCACCCTAGCCGCCCAGAAATCTCCATAAACAACCTCTCATACCCCTGATTCATGCGCTCTCGACTGAACTCAAGCCGCGCTTTTTGCTGCCCGGCGCGGCTTAGTCGCTCAGCATCACTCGGATTGCGTAATAGCCGCTCTAGCGCATCGGCTAAAGCCTGAGCATTTTTGGCGCCGACCAAAATTCCATCAATATCGTTTTGAATGACTTCGCGCACGCCAGGCACATCGCTGCCAATCACCGCGCAGCCTGCGGCCATGCCTTCGATCAGGGCCAACGGCATGCCTTCATGATGGGTGCTGAGCACCGCGATTTGGTTTCGCATCAATAATTCCGGCACATTGCGAATCACGCCTAAAAATTTAACCTGCGTTTCTATATCCAAACTTTGCGCTAGGCGTAGCAGTGGTTCTTTATGGTTTTGCTTACCACCGCCGGCTAGATGCAGGAGCGGGCGCAGCCCACGTTCGGCCAATAGTGCGAGCGCGTGCAGCACGGTGGCATGATCTTTTTGCTTGGACAAGCGCGCGACCATCACAATGCCGGCTTGGCGCGTGCCGAAATCAATGGCATTGGCACCCTGAAATGGTTCGAGGCGAATGCCATTGGCAATCGCGACCACGCGGTCGGCGGGCAAACCTTGCGCGAGCAACGCCAGCCGAACGCCTTCAGAGCAGCCGACGATGCGATCCGTGCGCTGCGCCAGCCAGCGTGACTGGATCAAACGCCAACGGCTATAGCGTTCGCGGGTATTGTGTTCGACTTGCACTAGATGCGGCACTTTTGCCAACAGCCCTGCGTAGCGGCCCCACAGGTGTTCACTAAAGCCATGTGCGACTAAGACGTCGGGTTTGAAGGCGCGGCAAACGCGCGCCAAATCAAAAATTGTGGCGATATGCGACCAGCCGGCCACCAATGCAAGCGGTACACCATCGCGTTGCAGCTCGGCCAGCCGTTCAGGAGGCGTATGGCGTTTGCGTCTGAGTACCAACAGCGGCGTCATGCTGTTGCCCGCGCGCGCGGCATTAACCAGCGCAATCGCCACTTGCGTTGCGCCGCCGGAAAAGCCGCCGGTTACAAAATGCACGACCCGTAGCGGCTCACTTTGGTTGTTCGTGTGCAAAGGCGTCGTTTGTGCTTGAGTGCTTATTGCCTCGGGTTGATTCATAAACGTTTGGCAATTAGTCCAGCAAATAAGAAATCATAGCGCTTTGTGCGCTAGCGAACGTGCCAAGTGCATCAAAACCCGGCACAATTGAGATTAACGAACGTTTTACATGCAAGCGATGTCAAAACGTGGCCACAGATATTTAATTAAATCGCAACCGGAGTTCTCATGAAGCCCCTAACCCTTGCCATATCGCTCGCCCTGAGTGTTGGATCGTCCGCAGTATTCGCGCAGATGACAGAAAACGTGTCCGAGCAAAAGCCGGATAAAATGGTAACCCCAATGGTGCCTTTAACCTATGTCGGCTCAAACGCGCGCGTCGGCGCCACAATTGATACCGACGGGGACTTCAGCGGTGAAGTTCTGGGCATTTTGGGCTTCACCGGCACTTCGGCCGTGTTGGCGGAAGGCTGGCTGGGTAACGGCGGCGCGGGTGGTGTGCAGTTAGGCTACAACTGGCTCTGGGGCGTGAAAGACAAGCAAGCGGCGATTGATGACCCAAACTCAATGGTAGTCGCAAAAGTGTTTGCGGCTTTTGATCGAAACTCAGAAAGCGATCGCAAAGTAACGCTCGGCATTGGTGCTGAGAAAAACGACGTATTTTTCACCGGCTATGTAAGCAAAGGCCTCAGCGACGAGCGGCTGACGCGCACCGCTAATAGCGTGTTCAACGACACCTTAGGTGGCACCCAAAACGGCCGTCCATTCACGCAAACGCGATCGGTCAACACCATTTTCGAGCAGTTTGAAAAAGGCTACGACCGCGCCTTGGGCCTACGCCTCGGCAAATACTACGATAGCAATTTGCTGCGTTTACGCGGTGGTTTGGATTTTGCCAACGGCGATCAAAGCACTGATCAATTGACCGCAAGCGTGGGTGTCGATAAATATTTCGAAGGCACTGGGCATTCGCTGTCGTTGGATGTATCGCATGCCTCGAAAGGGCTGGCCGATGCACCGACCAACGCTAGTTTTGCCGCGCTACAAAACAATTTTAATAGCGATGATAACGACACTGTGGCCGCGTTGACCTATCGCTATTCCTTTGGCGAAAGCTATCGCCCAGCGGCCTGGGAACATGCTGTATCGAACCCAATTCCTGATAGCCCGCCGACAAAGGCAGCGCCGGAAATTGAACGTGTTGCCATGGAAACCAAAGCAGATTTGGATTCGGATTCGTTTTTCGATTTCGATAAATCAGGTTTGCGCGGCGAAACTCAGGCTGAGCTTGATCGCTTAGTCGGCGTTATTAAGGCCGCAAAATTGGCCAGCCCGGTCACGATTACCGGCCACACCTGCTCAATCGGCACTGACGCTTACAATATTGGCCTGTCAAACCGTCGTGCGAACGCGGTTGCTGATTACTTCAAAGCCGCTGGCATTGAAACGGAGTTAGTTGTCGAAGGTAAAGGCGAAGCAGATCCAACCTATCCGAATGACACCGCCGAAAGCCGTAAAAAGAACCGCCGCGTCGATGTTGCATTTATTACGGTTGAGGAAAAGTTTGATGAGCGCACCTTAGCTGCAACTGATGGCGGCGTTACTTATTCCAGGCAAATCGTTTCTGTTCCGCCGGGCTGGATCGAACGCGCATTGCGCAACCCAGGCGAACATCGCCGTAATGTAGATACCTACACCGTCGTAAAGACGCGTCAAGAAACAACGCTTGGGCCCGTGGTATTTACCAATCGCGCACCGACGGCCGTTAATGATGTTATCCGTCTCAGCAGAAACGCTGGCGCAACGTTGATTCCAGTATTAGTGAACGACAGCGATTTGGACGGCGATACCTTGACCGTGACCAGCGTTACCGCGCCCACCAATGGCACTACCAGCAATTCTGGCAACGGCGTGCTGTATACGCCGCGCACCGGGTTCGTCGGCACCGACACTTTTAGCTACACCGTCAGTGACGGCAAAGGCGGCAGCGCTACCGCCACCGTTACCGTAACCGTGGCGGATCAAGCGCCAGTTGCTGTCGATGACGTTGCCACGGTATTCAGTGGCGCTAGCGTCACGGTTAGCCCGCTAGCAAACGACCGCGATCCAGAAGGTGGCGTATTGCGTGTCACGGGTATCGATCAACCCGCAAGCGGCACCGCCGTACTTGAAGGCAATAACGTGCGCTATACCGCTGCGGCTGGATTTGTTGGCACAGCGACGATTCCATACCGCATCGTTGATGATGCAGGCAATGTTGCCAACGCCAGAATCATAGTCACGGTGCAGGCCGCTCCTGCAAACCGTCCGCCTACCGCACGCGACGATATGGCGATGGTGATG
>JBBQBR010000038.1:0-9987 GCA_038317875.1 Lysobacterales bacterium | reverse complement strand
CGTGCCCGCTGGCAAGCTCAGAGATTTCGCACGCGCGGTGCAAGCGACTGACGGTGAGACGGTCGTGTTTAGCTGGATTGAATGGCCCGACAAGGCCACGCGCGATGCGATGAGAGGCATGGAAGCAAACGCCGAAATGATGGCCGAACCGACGCCGTTTGATGGTATACGCATGATCTTCGGGGATTTTGCGCCTGTTTTTGATGCCAAAGCGAATTGCGCGGTTTGGCCTAATGTCATCGAATGCGCGAGCGCCAATTAAAGCGACGTCATCTCCAAAATTTCCTGACCCACTAAAACGCATTCACCCGGGAGCTGCGCATAGATCATGTGCATGCGGTAGGTTGCTTTATAGACATAGCCAGTCACTTCAATAACGTCAAATTTTTGTTTGGCGTTGCTTGGGTTTTTCAGTGGTGCCAAGGTCGTGGTGGTGTCATCCACCTTGAGCCGATCATCGTCGTCCGTATGCAAGGCAAGCAGCTTTTTGGCTTGTGCCTTGGCATCGTTAGCGCACCGATGCTCGGCGCTTGCGGTCAGACTAAGTAAGAGCAAAAACATGCAGACAGATGCTTTCATGAATTGCTTTTCCTTTGGGTACAAATTTGACCTGAGCCGGTCACGTATTTTGATGTTGTGCCAACAACGCCAATAAACCCGCCTCGTCCATTACCGGAACCTTCAATTCGCCCGCTTTTGCGAGTTTGCTGCCGGCTTTGGCCCCAGCAATCAGAAAGCTGGTCTTTTTGCTCACGCTGTCCGACATTTTCGCACCCAGTGCTTCAAGTGCGGCACTAGCGGCTTCGCGGGTCATCGATTCCAGCGTGCCGGTGAGCACAATGATTTTTCCCAGCAGCGGGCCGGTATTTGCCTGTTTCGGGCCGCTTTCTAGCCAGTTTAAACCAGCACTTTGCATGCGCTGAATCTGTGCCAGCTGGGCTGGATCACTAAAGTAGCTGACGATGCGGGCGGCGACTATCGGGCCGATGTCCTGCACGGTTTGCAACGTCGCTAAATCAGCGTTGGCAATCGCCAGTAAATTACCGAAATGCCGGGAGAGCTGTTTGGCGGTATTTTCGCCGACATCACGAATGCCAATGCCGTACAACAGGCGCTCAAGTGTGGTGGATTTGCTTTTTTGAATCGCGTCCAGCACGTTTTGTGCGCTTTTTTCTGCCATGCGCTCCAGTGTTGCTAGTGTATGAAGGTCAAGCTCGAACACATCGGCCAAAGATTTAAGTGCGCCGCGATCCACCAATTGTTCGATCAGTTCGTCGCCCAAGCCTTCAATATCTAACGCCCGGCGCGCGGCAAAATGGCGCAGTGCGGCTTTTAGCTGTGCGCTGCATTTTTCAATGCCGCCGCTACAGCGCCAAACTGCTGCGTCGTCTTGTTTCAACAATGGCGACTTGCATACCGGACATGCAGTTGGCACGGTCGCTGCCACGCTATCGGCGGGTCGTCGATCCAAAATCACGCGTGCAACTTCGGGGATAACGTCACCCGCGCGGCGCACCACCACGGTGTCGCCGACGCGCACATCTTTGCGCGCAATTTCGTCGAAATTATGCAAGGTCGCATTGCTGACGGTAACGCCGCCCACGAAAACCGGCTCTAAGCGCGCCACGGGCGTAATCGAGCCGGTGCGCCCGACCTGTAAGTCAATTGCGATCAGTGTCGTTAGGGCTTCTTCGGCCGGGAATTTATGCGCAATCGCCCAGCGCGGCGCACGTGATACAAAACCCAGCTCGCGTTGCCAATCTAAGCGATTTACTTTGTAAACCACGCCGTCAATATCAAACGCCAAGCCCGCGCGGGCAGCACCGGTGTTTGCGAAATAGGCCAGTAATGCGTCAGAACCGGTCGCAGTTCCAACGCCGGAATAAACGGGTAGCCCCAAAGCTGCCAATGCTTGTAAAGTGCCCGAGTGCGTATCACTGAGCGGCGCTACATGCTCGCCCAAGCCGTAGACGTAAAATGCCAGCGGCCTTGACGCCGCCATTTTTGGATCTAATTGGCGGATTGATCCAGCTGCGGCATTGCGCGGGTTGACTAATTCTTTGCCGCCGGTTTCGCGCATACGTTTGTTGTAGCTATGAAAACCCGCGCGCGGCATAAAGACTTCGCCGCGCACTTCCAGCACCGTCGGGATTATTGTGCCGGTTAGCGCCAGCGGAACCACTGAAATCGTGCGCACATTATGGGTAACGTCCTCCCCAGTTGCGCCGTCACCGCGCGTTGCCGCTTGCACCAAAAGGCCATTTTCATAGCGCAAATTGATCGCTAAACCGTCTAGCTTGGGCTCGACTGAGTATTCCACGACGTCTTCGCCCAGCAATTCGCGCACGCGTGCGTCAAATTCCAGTACGTCGCTTTCGGAAAAGGCATTGCCTAAGCTGAGCATCGGCACCGCATGGGTAAGCTGGGCAAATTCTTGCATCGCCTTAGCACCTACGCGCAGGGTGGGCGAATTCGGTAGGCGCGCTAGCGGATGCGCCGTTTCTAGTGCAACCAGCGCCAAATAAAGCCGATCGTATTCCGCATCTGGCACGGTAGGCGCGTCGAGCACATGGTAGCTGTGTCCGTACTGATTCAGCAGGTCGGTCAATTCGCGAATCTTGTTGTGTACATCAGTCATAGAAGAGGTGGAATGTTATTTAGTCCGTGAATGGTCGCAGAAAATAGCTTGTATTGAGCGTGCGCGACACGCGGAATCCAGGCCCCCTTTAAATCAGGGGCTGACAATGCCTAAAGTTTCGCTATCATCTACGCTCTCCAAACCGATCAGAAGGGTTCCTATATGCGTCGTATTCTTACTTTAGCTGTGATCTGCGCGCTGGTAGCGCCAACATTGGGATTCGCAGCAGGCAGTTCGGCTTTGGCAAATCTGCGTGCGAATGCGAAAGCCGGTAATGTTCAGGCGATGTTTGAGCTTGGCGATTCGCTAGATGAAGGTAAAGATGGTGAAACCAACGACCCGGAAGCACTGAGCTGGTTTGAAAAGGCCGCCGCCAAGGGCAACATTGATGCGGCGGCGCGCGCGGCTTATATGTATGACGAAGGCGAGGGCACCAAAATTGATGACATTAAGGCCGCTCAACTGTATTTGAAGGCTGCAAATGGCGGCAACTTGTCCTCGCAATACAATTTGGCGTTGATGTATGACAACGGCGAGGGCGTCAAAACTGACGACGAGCGCGCGCGTTTTTGGTACAAATCAGCTGCCGATAAAGGCCACATCAATGCCCAATACAATTTGGCATTGATGTATGACAACGGCGAAGGCGGCCCGGTCGATGACCGCACTGCGGCTAAGTATTATGGTCTTGCCGCCGATCAAGGCCACTCGGGCGCAATGTACAACCTTGCGATTATGAATGATGAAGGCGAAGGCATGCCGGAAAATAACAACGAAGCGGTTCGGTTGTACACCATGGCAGCACAAACCGGGCATGGCAATTCGATGTACAACATGGCCGTCATGTATCGTGATGCGGATGGCGTAACAGCGGATGCAGGGAAAAGCTATTACTGGTATGCCTTAGCGGCAAAATTAGACGTTGAAAAGGCGGCCGAACAGCGTGATCGTGCGGCGTTGCGTTTGTCTGCTGCGCAAAAGGCCAAGCTGGATATCGACGCGAATAAATTTGCCACCGCGTATTTCCCTGCAAATTAAGTCGCACTGATGTGGTTTTAAAGACGAGGCCCACGAGCCGAATCAAATAAAGGCATTTATCTACAAAAGGCGTGGTGCTTAGGCATCGCGCCTTTTGCTTTTTACGCGGGTGAATTTTTCCGCCTCGGACTTATCGTCTGGACGAAGACACTTTGCACGCTTCCTTGATGGCACGCTGGTTAGTCGCTGGACATCCACGCCCGCAGTTTGGCTCATACCTTGTCTGCCTCAAGATAGCGGTCACTCTGCATCAAGTTTTCGTCTAGCAGCACGAGAGGCTCAATGTCGGCAATATCATAGCCTTGGCTCACAAGAACTTGGCCGTGTTGCACGCCCAGACTAAAATACTTTGGTATGGGTTGGTAAGGCGTTTTGGTGTGCATGAGCAGAATTTCAAATTCACGCAGCAAAAACAGGCTGTGTGTCGCCAAAATCACCTGCACGCCTAGTCCCGTTAGTTCAAAAAGCGCCGCCGCCAACAGTTTGATGGCGGATGGGTTTAACGGCGGCTCATTAGCTATACGCATCTGCAGCGTAGCAATGTGCCCACTTACATCAGCTACCAAACTCGCGCTCTCCTGTCCATTGCGTACCAGTGCGCCCAAATCTGACACACGGAATAACCCGGCAAGTCGCTGATCAAGATATGACTCCGCACGTTGTAAGTTCACCGGCAAGAGCTTGGTAGTTAGATCCGGTCAAGCGCGGCAAAACAGGTATCCCAACTTCAAAACATGGGTTTTGCCCGTTCCGTTATCGCCCACGATTACGTTCAGCCCGTTCGAAAATTCAAAGCGGGCATCCTGAAAGACGGTAAATTGTCGGATGTGCAAAGTTTTCAGCATGTTGTTGATCCTTGCATATTAAAACGGGCATGGGAACTGACGATACCAGTGTCCGACGACACCCGCGAATGCTAGGTGCATCTTCGGGCCCGCCCGGAACCTACATCAGCTTCAGAACAACTCCGCTTGCATCAGCAAAACCTTGCGCACCGGTGCATAGCTACGCCGATGGATGGCGCAGGCACCCAGTGCGTTGAGTGCCGCCAGATGCGCGGGCGTCGGGTAGCCTTTGTGGATCTCAAAACCATAGCCTGGATAGGTTTTTGCGTGTTCTTGCATCAACGCGTCACGCGTGGTTTTTGCCAAAATCGAGGCTGCTGAAATGCAGGTCTCAAGCTGATCGCCTTTGACGATGGCGCGTGCCTGACAAATTAATCCCGGCGGCACTTTATTACCGTCAATGAGTGCGCCAGTGGGGGTTGGATTCAATGCCGCGACCGCACGGCGCATGCCTTCCATGGTTGCTTGAAAAATATTGCGCCGATCAACTTCGTTGTGACTGATTTCGATGATGGCATAGGCCCACGCTTTGGCTAAAATTTCGCTGCGCAAAGCCTCGCGCTCATGGGCTTTAAGCTGCTTGGAATCACGCAAACCGATTATTGGGCGATCCGGGTGCAAGATTACCGCCGCGCACAGTAACGGCCCGGCCAGCGGACCGCGCCCAGCTTCATCAACGCCCGCAATCAATGCTTCGGCTTTAGTCACGCGTGTGGTCAAGCTTGAGATGCGCGTCGTGTGCTAATAGTTGCGCAATCGCGCGCGCCGCGCTTTCGCTGGCGTTACACCGTAGGCTTAAATGCATGGTGCGATATGCGTTCAATAGTTCGGGTGTCGCGCCATTAGTCAATGCGGGTGCGATTGCTTGAGCAATGGCTTGTGGTGTTACGCCGTGCTGCTCCAACTCCGGCACCAGGGCGCGTTCGGCCAGTTTATTCGGCAGCGAGAAATATTTTGCTTTCAGTAGGCCGAGTTTGCGCGCCAGCCAGTAGGTAATCGCGTTCAATCGATAAGCCACCAGCATCGGCTTGCGCGCCAGTGCCGCCTCCAGTGCGGCGGTGCCAGAGGCGACCACGACGGCATCGGCGGCCTGTAAGACTAATTGCGCTTGACCGTCAAATAGCAATAGCGAATGTGCTGGTGTCATCTGCGCCTCAAACGCGGCGCGCGCGCGCGGGCTTGCCATGGGAGCAATCACGGTAAGCCTAGGCAAGGACTTTTTTAGCAATGCACCCGCGTCTAAAAAATCTTTGCCCATCTGCTTAATTTCACTCAGGCGCGAGCCGGGCAGCAGCGCTAAAATGGGTGTGTTTAGCGGCAAACCCAGCGCGATTCGAGCAAATTTTGGTGCCGGTTCAAGCGGGAATTGGTCCGCTAGTGGATGTCCAACGAAAACCGCGTTTACGCCGTATTGGGCATAAAGCGCTGGCTCAAATGGAAACAAACACAAGACTAACTCTGCGCTCAGGCCTATTTTTGCGGCGCGGCCTACGCGCCAGGCCCAAATCGAAGGGCTGACATAATGCACCGTGCAGATGCCGCGCGCTTTCAGTTTGCGCTCAATCGGCAAATTGAAGTCTGGGGCGTCGATGCCGATAAACGCGGTTGGGTGTAAATCTAAAGTTTGGCGCAGCACTTGCGCGCGTCGTTTGAGTAATCGGGGCAGATGTTTGAGCACTTCAAACAAGCCCATAACCGCCAGCTCATCGCTAGCGAACCACTGAACTTGCCCAGCCTGCGCCATCAATGGCCCGCCAACGCCAAAATACTGCGCATGTGGATAGCGCAGACGCAGTGAGTCAATCAGCCCCGCGCCCAATGCGTCGCCGGAGGCCTCGCCAGCAATTAAAACGAAGCGCATTTGTTGTTCGTATTAATGCATTCAAGCGCGATCACGATACTTATTCAAGCTCGGCTTTAGCGGCATCAATATCCAGTTGTTCCATCGCATCGTTTGGCTTTAATTGAGTGGCTGCCGCATAGGCGTTGCGTGCCGCGTCGCTGTTCTTTTTCGCGTTTAACAGCATTAAACCTCGGCCAAATTCTAAATGAACGACCGGCGCGTTGGGGTTTAGCTTACGCGCGGTTTCAAAATGCTTTAACGCTTCGTCGGCGCTGGCACCGTAGGTCAACTTGCCAATCATGCCGCCGATTTTGTTGATGATTTCCGCGTGATACATTGCCATCGCAAGGTGCGCTTCGGCGTGCTTTGGGTTGAGCTCCAGAGCAGCTTTCAAGCTGACTTTGATCTTGCCGCCCAAGCCTTGCGCTAGGGCTTTGGTAATGCTGATGCATTGACTGTAGCGGCCGAGTGCGAAGGCATGGAAGTAATGGCTGTTGGCATTATCTGGAAACGTTGCTTTTGCCGCTTCGCAACGCTCGGCTCCGGCTTGGAACAATGCCATTTTTTGCGCTTCGTCATCGCATAAATTGCTCGCGTAAATGCCGCTTGATTTGGTTGCCAATACCGCGCCAAATGCGCCGAGCGCATCACCGGCTTTGGTTGCCGCTTGAAAATCGCCGCTATGAAAGGCGCGCCAACCCGCTTCAAGCTCGGCGGCAATTGCTTTGGCGTCCCCTTTCAGGACTTTCTTTAAGCTGGCATCTGCAGCAATGGCGTTGGCAATGGCCTTGGCATCTGGATAGCTTTCGCCGTCACCACAATGCAAACGCGGCCAAGCTTTTTTAAACGCCGCGCCAGCATAGGAAAACGCGCTGGCATCGTGGGGGAAGGCAGTCCATTTTTTTAACGCCATGTCGGGCTCAGTGTGGTGCGAACGGGGTGTCTAGAATGGGCGAAATGCGGCCCGATGTGCAAGCAAGTTGCGTAATTTTGTTAGCAAGTTTGTTGCGCCGCAGCAATGCGTGTCGTTAGCAAAATAACTATTTAAGAAACGGCATGCCCGCTTTGTAATTAGAGCAATCGCTACTAAAAAATCAACGCACTTTCACTCTAACTAATTGATAAACAACGCCTTTTAATCTGCTTGGCTAGTGTCTTTAGTCTATCGGTGTGGCTGCAAAGTCTATCCATCGGCGGGAAAGAAGATTTTAAATTTTAAGGTCTGAGCTTGCGAAGGGAACACCGCCGAGGTGTTGAGGAAACGATCAACGCTTTAATAGATCCTGAAATCCCGAACCTCGCTTTCAAACTTAAACTTACTGGAAAATGATCATGGCAACCAATACTGTCGTAAAAACAGCTAGCCGCAAAACCGCTGATGCAAAAAAATCGGTTCATGCCGCAGTGAAAACTGTGCGCGCAGAAACCAACACCGTCGCTGATAAAGGCCGCGAATTCGTCTTGGCTAGCGTTGGTGCCGCCGCTATCGTGCGCAAGCAAGGCGAAAAATTAGTCGCCAACTTCTTCGACGAAACCGCGCAACTGCGTAGCCGAGCCACCAAGCTGGCGACCAATGTCGTTGCTGACGTACAGGAACAAGCTAACGGCGTGCTGGCGCAAGTCAAATCGGCTGCTGCGGCTAATTTAGGTTGGGTTGGTGAAAAGGCGCAGGATCAAATGGGTAAAGTGCTTAGCAGAATTGGCGTGCCGACCAAAGCCGACGTTAACCAGTTAAGTCGTCGCGTAGACGATTTGCACAAGCAAGTTAAAGCAATGAAGAAAGCTGCTTAACTTCAAATTAAAACGTAACCATTGCGCTTCGCATGGAATGAACTTCGAAGCGGAGAAAAAAAGTTGTAAATGAATGCCGCCCACGTAAACGGGCGGCATTTTTTTTCGCCCGAATTCTGACGTTACGCTTTCGCGTGATTTGAATGCCGTGCTCAGACTGTCTATCCTCGGCCGGACAATTCGCGATACGAATAAAAAATGAACCACTCTTTAAGTGTTTTGCCAAACGTTTTAGCGATTGATGGCCCGAGTGGGTCGGGGAAAGGCACCATTAGTCGCTCGGTGGCGCGCGCGCTGGGCTGGCATTTTTTAGATTCGGGCGCGCTTTATCGGGTCGTCGGACTTGCTGCAAGCATGGCGAATGCGGATTTGGCTGACGAGGCGGCGGTAGTGGCAGTCGCTAGGACGTCATCTTTTCGATTTTTCGAGCGTGAAATCGATGATCCACGCGTTATATTGGATGATGTCGACGTGTCGGATGTGATTCGCACCGAAATTGTTGCTGCTGCCGCGAGTCAAGTTGCCGCGTTTTCCTCGGTTCGCGACGTTTTATTGAACAAACAGCGCGAATTACGCCAGCCGCCGGGTCTGGTCGCAGACGGGCGGGATATGGGTACCGTGGTGTTTCCAGACGCGCGATTAAAGATTTTTCTTGAAGCAAGCGTTAACGAACGCGCACGGCGGCGCTATAAGCAGTTGATGCAAAAAGGAGTTTCCGCTAAGCTCGATGACCTTTTACAGGACTTGACCGCGCGGGATTTGCGCGATCGTAGTCGTGCAGTTGCGCCACTTAAGTGTGCTGAAGACGCTATTTTGATCGACTCGACCGCGATGTCGATTGAAGATGTCTTCAGTGCTGTTATGGCGCATGCTGAAAAAGTAGGGATTTGCGCGATTGCTTAAAGATGTCTTTTAAGCAATTGGTGAAGCCCACGCTTTTATCTGTTTCGAGGTTAACGCGCGGCTTTTCGGTCGCGCACTACCATTAAACCCTAGCAAGTTACGGGAAGGCATCCTGCCAAGCCCGTCATTGGAAATTACCCATGTCTGAAAGTTTTGTCGAATTATTTGAACAGTCTGAGCGCCTAAGTAAGTTACGTCCAGGTGCCATCATTTCCGGAATCGTGATCGAAATTCGTAATGATTCCGTGGTGATTAACGCGGGCCTAAAGTCCGAAGCAGTGCTGCCGATTGAGCAGTTCCGCAACGAAAAAGGCGAGTGCGAAGTTTCCGTTGGCGACGAAGTCAAAGTTGCTTTAGAAGCGATCGAAGACGGTTTCGGCGAAACCAAGCTCAGCCGTGAAAAAGCGAAGCGTTCGCTGGTTTGGGACGAGCTGGAAGTTGTGCTCAACGCCGGTCAAAGCGTTATGGGCAAAATCAGTGGCAAGGTCAAAGGCGGTTTCACCGTCGATATCAAAGAAATCCGCGCATTTTTGCCTGGATCACTCGTCGATGTGCGCCCTGTGCGCGATCCGGTGTTCTTGGAAGGCAAAGAGCTGGAATTCAAAATCATCAAGCTGGATCGCAAGCGTAATAACGTTGTGGTTAGCCGCCGTGCGGTTGTGGAAACCGAATTCAGCGCTGATCGCGAGCAATTGGTTGAGAAGCTGCAAGAAGGCGCAATCCTGAAGGGTACCGTCAAGAATTTGACCGATTACGGCGCTTTCGTCGATCTCGGCGGCATCGATGGTTTGTTGCACATTACCGACATGGCTTGGAAGCGCGTGCGCCATCCATCCGAAGTCGTCAATGTCGGCGACGAGTTGGAAGTTCGCGTACTGCGCTTCGACAAAGATCGCAACCGCGTCAGCCTTGGCCTGAAACAAATGGGC
>JBBQBR010000037.1:0-10005 GCA_038317875.1 Lysobacterales bacterium | reverse complement strand
TTTGATACGGTGCGGTGCGGTTATGGATCAGCTTGACGTAGCCAAGTATTTTTCCGGCGGATTCTGCAAGCCAGTACTCAACATCCCGATCAGCCAATTCACGGGCGATTTTCCCCGGCGCGAAATCTGTATCAAGTTGCGCCTGTAACTCCGCCGGCGAGGCGCTTGCACCCACTCCCGCGGCGGGGTCGGCGCTAGCACACAGCTTGGCGAACGCAATCAATCCATCTTGATCTTCAAGCGCGGCGATTTGCAGCTGGGCGTTGACAGCGGCATTTGTAGCCGGCCCGCGCACTGGCGGCAGCGGCGGTTGATGATCCGCGACCACAATTTTTTGCACTTTCGGCAATCTGCGCCAAAAACCACCGGTACCGAAGGCTAGCCAGGCATAGCGCAGCCAGCGCAATAGCGCAAACGCCAACCAAAGCGCCCACGCCAACATCAGCGCTTTGTAGCTCCAGCTGGGCAGCGTTAACGCACCCGCACCGGGTAGCAGGCCTGGCGCTTGATCGGCAAACCAACGCAAGGACGTGGCCGATGAGCCATTGCCAACCACCTGCATATCGAGATTATCTAATAGCCCATTCATCGCGCCACCGACAATACAAATCAGGGCGACGACGCTTAATTCGGCCAGCCCTATCTGCATTATACGATGCGGCCATTCGGCTAACGCGCTGCCATGCTGCATGCGCCACTGCAGCGCCAAAAACCAAAGTGCTACCAGCATAAACGCCTGCCAGCCAAAACCGGTCAGGCCTAAGCCCAGCAACGCCCACGCGCCAAAACCAAGCGCAGTGCGGCCGGATTTAGCCAAGGCTATACTAATCAACAAAACCACAATCAGCGTTGCCCAGTACAGCACCGCAGGCCCAAGCGTGGGCCCATGCGCCCACAACAGCCAGCGCGAATTCGGCAGCTCTAAATTCAAGCGAATATTGGCGCTCGGCAGCTTCAAATCAATCGCGGGCAAGCGTAAATCTGTCGCTAACGCCAGCGCTTCCCGGAAGTTAATCACATAGCGATTTTCACCCGGATCGACCGGCAGTTCGAGCGCGCTATCGCGTAGCCGCAGGGTCAAATTGCTTTCATTTTTGTTTACGCTTAACAGTTCAGCGCCGCCGGGTAAAGTAATACTGTGCCGCCCGCCCTGAGTCGCTGCTAGAGTGAAGTTGATGCTGGTGTCGCGTGCGCGGGCACCGGGCCGCGTTTCAACGGTAACCGCATCAATACGATACGCCGGCCCAGCCGCTGCTTCTGGGCGGCTCAACTTCAGCGTCAGCACTTCCTCTGGCAACGGGTCAAAGCGCAGCTGTAGATCATCACTACCCGTTCCCAACGGCGTCAGCGAAAGCGGCACACCGGCAAAAGCTACGTGCCAAACCGGGCTAGATTCCACCGTCCAAACCTCGACACGATCCGCTTGTAGCGGCGCAGTGAGCTTCATTTCTGGCAACAGATCCAGCGCGGCACTAAATTGCGTTTCACTTTCATTCGCCTGCATCGGCACCAGGGCGACGCCATTCACCACCTGCACCGCAGCACCCAATGGGCGTTCGCCCGGCAGCAGTGGCACGCGTACGGTCAGGCCGCTTTCAATATTGGTTAGCCGCTGTACGGTGGTTTCCACGCGCCATTCCAGATCAAAGCGCAGCTGGCGCAGCACCCGCACATAGGGCGGAAATTGCGCCGCGGTTTTGCCGCCGGTATCACTCGTGACGGCACGCTGGCTACGAACTAAGTCAAGCGTGCCGGACGTCAGTTTCTCATCGCGCACGCCGCCTGCTTCCCAATCGCTTAATTGCAGCTGGACGCGGTTGGGCTGCAGCGGGAAATCCAGCGTAATACGGTCTGCGCGCGCAGTGCCGGAAAGCGTAATGACATGCATGCCCGCTTCTAAAACCAGCTCAGAACTGCCCTCGCTGCGGCGTGCAAATTCCACAGCACTTCCGTCCACAGTCAGGCGCGTGTTGCTCAAGCTGCGCTCGCCATTTGGCAGGCTAATCATGCTGCGCGTACCGACCTGCGCCATTAAGCTCATGGAAAACGCGTCACCACTGAGCTGCACTTGCGCGCTGCTGATGGCAACGCAGTTCGGCGCACACTGCGGCGCGCGAGTCAGCCGTGTTTTGAGCTCCTCTAGCAACTGTGGATCAGGCGTCGCTTGCGCTTGCGCTTGCGGCGCAGGGCCGCCGATTAACAGCACACCGAACAAGAGCAGCGCTAGTACCGGTGCTGACGACGTTACCGCTGCGTCAGTTGCAGCCTTGCGAACCGCCGCCTCTTCGCGCTGCCAGCTTTGCCACCAAGACAGGGGTTTACCCAGGTTTGATTTAGGCCCAGGGCGCGCCACACTGAAAAGTGCAAACCCTAATAGCGCCAATGCCGCCAAGCGCATAAAAGTGGTCAACCACGGCGGCATCAACACCAAATGCAGGCTTTGCTCGGGCGTAATTGGCCCGGCAATTTCAATGCGGTAGCTTTGCCAGTGCCAATTGGGTTCCGCCGCACCGGCTTGCACGATGCTATTGGCGGCATAGCGATTCATTTGCTTACGCGATAAGACATTGTTCTGAAGTATATCGCTCTGCTGCGCTATTTCGCCGTGCGTGGAACGGCTACCGCCAATACTGGCGATCGGTGCTGGCGGAGAAGCTGGAACCGACATAGCGGGCGGCGGCGGTGGTGAAGGCGCATTGACCGCCATATTCTGCTGGCTATAACCGTCGTCGTTGTACGCCGCTTTACTGGCATAGCTCAACGGCGCTTGGCCGACACCGATTTCGTCAAACTCAAGCTGCGGATGCAATGCTAGGCGCGCCTGCCGCTCAGCAAAACTCAAAGATTGCAGCAGTAAAACGGCAAAACCGAGCATGCCGACTATACGTAAACCCAACTGCCAACGTGGCGCTTTGACTTGCCGCACCAGCAACGCCAGCAACAGCAGCGCCAATAGCCACAGCAGCGGCGCACCATATTCAAACGCGGTAATCACCGCATACGCCAACAGCGCAGCACCCAATTTCCACCCACCCAAGCGCCAGCCCGCTAGCGCACACAGCGCAATCGAAAACGCGGTGTAGACATTCCAGCGATCCAGCCATGCGCTCGGCGCTTCGGTGGCCCCCGTTGCTGCAATTAACAGCCAGCCGGGCGGCGTGTTGAGGGTAATTTGCGCGCCCTCAACGGTGCCATCGTAACCGGTGGCTGGAAAGCTCCCGGTGCCCTCTATTCGGCTAGCAGCGGTCAAATTGAGCTGAGTCGAACGCACTTCAACGCCGGTACCGTTAGCGCTTTTAGTGATCAACAGCGGCTGCAAAGTGCCATTGCTATCTGGACTCTGGCCGCGCGTCATGACATAGGGCGCACGCATGCTAACGCGCCAATCGCGCACCATCTCGCCGCTTAAGTAGTCTTTTGTGGAAAAACTATCGCCTGAAAACGCCAGCCACATTTCGCGCGTCAGGCTCAAACGATTCGGTGCGGCAGCGTCCCGGCCACGGCTATCAATATTGATGCTGAGCTTGGTATCTGGCGTAAAAAGATATACTGGAAAATTGACCCAGGCATCCGGCACGCGGGCTTGTTTGGGATCAACTGCTGCTAGGCCTTCAAGCTGCACACTGCGCAAGGTCGCATCCGCTTGGAAGCTTAGACTTTCTTCCGAGGGCCAATCGCCCACGGCGGGTGCAAGCACTAACTCTGTCATTGGCGTGAGCGCACGTGCACTCAAATACAGTTTCCATTCGCCGGGGCGCAGCTGGACGCTCAATGAGCCATCTGGATTCAGTTTGGAATTTAAATCGCCACCCAAAGTCAGCGGCGCAAAACCGGGCAACAGCGCCGGGCCAAAGGTGACTTCGCGCGCTTCGCCGGAAACGCGTAAATCAATTTCAGTTTGCAGTTGCATCGGCACGCCATCCGTTAGCAAACGATGCACCTGTACCTCCAGTGCATCCGCCATACGCTCGCTGGATTGCGCGCGGCCTAGCCATAGTTCGTCGCCTTCGCGTTCGGGTGCCGCAACATCGACGCCATCTTTGCTGAAAACCAATGGCATGGCGGCCGGCACGCGCAAACGTTCGGGCGTTTTCGCCCAAGCAAAACGCCCGGTTATACGTGCTGACCCGGCGGGCACATACACGACCGGGCCGCTTTCGCCCGGCAATACTGCGGCCGGGTTGCCATTGACGCTGACCTCGACCGGCCAAGCGCTATCCTTGCTGCCGGGCAATTCAATCTTGCCTTTGGTATAGCGCACGCTCAGCTGGCTAAAATCAGCGCCACCGGAATTGACGCTCAAACGCAAAGTACCCGCAAGCCCGCATGTTCGGGAATCTTCCGTGCTGACCGGGCGCGGGCAGTTATAGCTGGAATTTTCCATCACCCAAGGCACCCAGGATTCTAGTGCGGGTGGCACTGGCGTTTCGGCTTGGCCTAGCGCCAACGACGGCAGCGCCGTCAAAAATAGCAGGCTTGCGCGCAACAGCGTTTGCATGGGCGTATCCGTTTTGGCGATCAGAGGAATGAACCCTAACGCACCAAAGCGTCGTTTGGGGCTAAATTTTTATCGATACCTGAACTTTTGGCGTAAGTCAGGGATCGCAAGCTAAAATCGTCGCTCTATTTTGGTGTCTAGTCTAGCCAAGACACTTAAGCAACAGCGTGTTTTGCTATCGCGAAACATTCACTCCCAAGCTTCAACAAAACCTTACTTTAATACAGGCCCAAGCAATGCACCCAACCAACTACAAAAACTTCTGGGACGACAAAGCCACCAGCTATACCGGCGCGTTGATTGCCGTAGACGGCAGTTCCGACGAGTCCTCAGTCGTGGCAACCGGTGCGCGTTCGGCCAATCAAGTCGCCGCAGCACTGGATTTGAAATTAACGGATCACGTTTTGGAGCTGGGCTGCGGCGTTGCGCGCATCGGCGTGCCGCTGGCACCACGCGTGGGCTTTTGGCAGGGCGTGGATATCAGCCAGAACATGGTTGACGTGGCGAAACAGCGTTTAGTTGGCTTGCAAAATACCGCAGCCCAGGCGCTTACCCGCCCGGCGCTGCCGTTTGCAGACGCCAGCTTTGATGCGGTGTATTGCATTGCGGTGTTTATCCACATGGACAAGGAAGACTTCTTTATCTATTTGCGCGAA
This sequence comes from Lysobacterales bacterium, assembly GCA_038317875.1. Lineage (GTDB taxonomy): Bacteria > Pseudomonadota > Gammaproteobacteria > Xanthomonadales > SZUA-5 > JANNYA01. The sequence goes on along the minus strand of JBBQBR010000037.1, from coordinate 4,851 downwards.
ATTTTCCGCGTGCTTAAACCCAACGGTCGCGTGTTTTTCGACCACTGGAATCTGGCGCACCCGGTCGGCTTTAAGCGCTTTTTGTATGAAGCAAATTTCTATGACAAGCACGGCGACGTCGGCGTGCGCAAAGATGTGGCGCGTAATCAGTTCACCACACCGCAAGAAGTTGAGGTGTTTCTGCGTCACGCTGGCCTTAGTCCAACCGTGATCATGGCCGATACTTGCTGGGTGCAAGCACTGGCGGTAAATGGCGACCAAGCTTTGGTGGATGCCGAACGCTTACGAATTGCAGACGCGCGCGATCAAATTAACTATGGCCAAGCTTGGACGCAGTATTTCGACTGGGTTTTACCGGTGGTATTTGAAGGCGTGCCGCCACTGACCATTTTGGAAAAGCTGAAAGCCGAACCCGAAAGTGAAGTTCGTGCGATGTATGAAACTTGGTTATTGGCTGCATGGCGTAATAATCCGGCGCAGTACGGCGCGGCACCGTAATTACCGATCCAAAAGTCAGCGCTTAGCTTGCGGCTAAGCGCCAAACGTTTTAACTAATTGCGCCAATTATTTGGCAGCGGCAGCAAACGGCCATCAGGTAAATCAAGGCCGACATCGTTAAATTGCGCCTTGCCAACTTGTGAACATAACGTTACTGCGGGGCAAACGAGTGCTGGCTGTGTAGTCACAAATTGCTGAGCCGTTATTGCTCCACCCGCAGATCGGCAGGTGTAGCAAGAAAAAAACCGTGAGCACTGCTCAATGGTTGGCGCGGGCACGTCGATCCGTTCTTTAAAGATACGCACTGATTGATTGCTTGCATCCACGCCAAAAATTTGGCCACTGCCATCATTAATTTGCAGCAAACTCTCGCCACTCGCTTGCCCGCATTCGGCTTGCGCTGCAGTAAAGCGAACCGCTTTCGCAGCGCCGTTTTTTAAGTAAAGCCAAGTGCGATCACTGAATGTGGCATTGATGCGATCGCTAAGCTGCGGCGCAAGAATGAGCTTCGCCAGATCAACATCGCGGGCGGTGCTGCCGGTATAGCCAGTCTCCAAAAAGGTTGCGCTCGTCGCATCGGTAAAGGTCAATCTGGCCACGTTGAGGGCGCGAATTTCTGGCGCACTGCCAAGGGCGGTGCCGGGCGCGCTGCCGCCCTGCACGCTGTAAATCGGGGAGCCAATCGCGCCCTGCTGCGGCGTGGAGAAAATATTGGATTGGATCACGTTAAACGTTTGTTTTTTATTGGCATCGAACGCATTGATTGAAACAAAGCCAAATCCATCCGGGCCCACAGCAACATGCCAGAAATAGCCATCAATATTTGGGGCCCAGTAGAGTCCAGCTTGTATCGGTAGCCCGCCGACACTTGGCGCATTGATTTGCGCAGGATAAAACACCGCTTCAAGACCGCGCTCTGGCAGCGCAAACTCCATTGTGTCGTCAACCTGCGCTAGCTTGCCCACCGGGCTACAGCTGAGCGCTGCGTCCAGAACTTGATAGCGCGGACTGGCCCCGTTACTGACTAGGATTTCAAGATTTGCAAACGCCGCTTGTTCAATCGCAAAGCTTTCAGCGGCACAGCGCGGTGCGCTTAACTTCGTAATCGTGAGTTTACTGATCGCATCACTAGTAGCACTACGCATGGCGGTGACGAACTCACCTTCAATGCGTCGGGCTGGACTAGCTGCAGCGGTGGTGTAGAGCGGAAAGGTTTCAATCCGTTCCTGGCTGCCGTTCGGTAAGGTCAGTGTCGCTTGGTTTGAACTAATAAAATTGACTACGGCGTTACCCGCCGTTTCAGTGACTAGGTTATCCATTGCTGATGCGTTTGCGCCACCGCCTTTGCGTTGGTACAGCGGTGAGATCAACAAACGCTGTCCCGTTCTGACACTCAATTGTCCGAGCATGACAAAGCTCTGCGACTTTCCGTCTAGTTGTGTATTCAAAGTGACGTACATTAGGCCGTTCGGGCCGTTTGAGATCAGGTAGTAATTGCCATCGCGCGCTGGATTCCACCACAACCCCTGAGACGGGCGGTTGCTCAACAAACTATTTGGGTAAGTTGCTTTGTCTGCGGCCAATAATTGCGTGCTTAAGCTTAGGATAAAAAGGCACGCGAAAAATCGGAGCGGGTAACTATTGCGCGCTAGCGCGCCTTTGATTTCGGAAAAAATATACATTTGCTGCGCCTTGTGAGTCGTACCGCCTCAGAATTTATTGTGCAATTAACGCCAATAACTGTCTTTTTTTCCAAAGTACATGCTTTCAAACACGAATACAAGTTATTCGATGAGCCACAAGTTGCCTGCAACTTTTGCGCATAACAAATTAAGATCAAGCTCAGTTTAAATCCCCCAGTCGGAGTACCAGAATTTTGAGCCTATCCCCGGAATTACCAACTGAGCGCGCCCCTAAACGCGTTGCAATCCTATTTGACATCAGCGCCGTACGCGCCAGGCTGGCCGCAGGTATTGACGAGTTAAAGCTAAGCCTCACGCGCCCGCAAATGAACGCGCAGATCGAATTTTTGAAGGCGCTGCATGCAGCGAATCAAATCCAAAATTTGACCGCGATTCGCGACCCCATCGAAATGACCGGCAAGCATTTGTTGGATGCGCTAAGTGTGTTGCCGTTTATCAACACCACAACCTTGATTGACGTCGGCTCCGGCGGCGGCGTGCCCGGCATTCCGCTGCTGTTAGCAGGCGCATGCACAAACGTAGTTTTGGTAGACTCGGTCGGCAAAAAAATGCGCGCCATGAACGAGATTGGGCAAAGCCTAGGCATTGCTGAGCATTTGCTTGCGATTCACAGCCGCATCGAGGATTTGCAGCCGAACTTGCCCGAATTCAGCGAGTGCCGACAAATTATTTCGCGCGCCTTTGGCAGCTTGGCGAATTTTTGCAAGCTGGCCGGGCCGATGTTGGCCCCGGGTGGCGAATTGCTCGCCATGAAAGGCAGCTATCCGCAGGCAGAGGTCGATGCGCTGCCGAAAGGCTGGCAGGTGGCCGCGAATCACCAACTGCAGGTGCCGTTCGTGGACGGCGAGCGGTGTTTGCTGGTTTTAAAGCGGAAGTAGTGAGTCTAGGATGCGCAATCGCAAAGTTATTAACGAACTTCTTTATATGATTGCTAAAAGCGTTTCATAACCTATTGCGCCGAACGTCCAATTGTCATCCCGGCGCAGGCCGGGATCCATTGGCTTCTGAGGCGATTGGCTTCTGAGGAGATTGGCTTCTGAGGCGATTGGTTTCCGGCGCAGAACACGCGCGGGGTTCAAAATGGTTCCCGGCCTGCGCCGGGATGACGGTGAGGTGGATTTGTAGGTTGAGGGCTGGCCTGTAGGCTGTTGGAATTAGTGTCAGACTTTGAAGAAACTTTGTTTCCGCTTCGCAATTTACCCCGCTGTGCGGGATTGCTACGCTCATGATTGCGTCAAACTTCTAGGGCGTTGGTTTCAGGCCCAATTGCCATCCACGTTAAAAACTTAGCGACTGTGCAACTCCCGAAATCGCCCGGGGGTCACGCCGACTTGCTTTTTAAATGCATTGGTAAAGTGCGGTTGACTACTAAAGCCACAGGCCAGCGCCAGATCACTCAGTGGCAGCGCAGGATTAGCCAAAATTCGTTTCGCGGCATCAATACGACAGCGAATAACGTATTGCTGCGGCGTGGTGTCGAAGTCACGCTTCATCCAACGTGATAGCTGTTGCGGGCTGCATGCGATCGTTTTCGCCAGCCGTTCAACGTTGAGATCGCCCTCAAGATTTTTATCTATATAAGCGCGAAGATCTAAAAACCAGCTGCTCAGCGAAGCATCAGCAGGCTCTGGCACTACGGTGTAGCGCTGCAAGAAGTGTTGCCGCAGCATTTGCGCCAGCGCCATTAGAAACGCGTCTGACGGACGCGTGCGTTGGCCTAGCTCCAATTGGATCAAGGCCGAAAAGTGTTCAAGTGAGGGATCATGCAGCGGCGGCGTTTCCTTCAAAACCGGCCAGTGCGCGCCGCTTTCTTCGTGCACTTGCGCATGCAAAAATTCGGGCGTCAGCTCCACCACCAGCCGCTTCAAGCGATAGCCCACGCGCCATGAAATGGGCAGGCCGGCCGGGATCAAAGTTGCCGCGTGCGGAAAAAACACGCCGTCGCAATCGCTGCGTCCGGTGCGTTTCAAGTTTTCGCCCAAGCCATCAATTTGCTGATGCCAAGCGTGGCTGGTGCTCGCCACTTCGCTGACGATGCCGCAGGTGTGCTCGCGCACTTCGACGCTAATGGGGCCGCTTTTTACCGAACACACTGCGACGCTGCTCAAGTTGACCTAGCCTTCACGGTAGTCAAGGCATTACGCCAATCGCGCTTGTAAAAACTTAAAGGGTACTGCGCAAATCTTAGACATGCCGCGAACGACTTTTTTGTTCATAGGCTTAAGCCTTGGAATGTTCAAACGCCAGAGTTCTTTACCGTGTCCGCACGCGGAGACTTCTTTAACCGTGTCCGCACGCGGAGACATTTTTTACCGTGTCCGCACGCAGAGACTTCTTTACAGTTGCACAAGACGATGTTGAAACTTGAGCCTAGCAGAAGCAATCCAACCGAACTAGGCTTATGCTTATGAAACGCCACACGCAACCCCTGCTGAGGCACCAAAGCCTGCCGGTTGCACAATGCGATTGATTGCCCCATTTTTAAACCAAATTCGTGCGTATTTTTCGCGCCAAAATATCGCGGGGCTAATTTTCTTTGGCGTCACATTCGCGCTGCTGATCTATTTACGCGCCAATAGTTATCTAGAACCACTGACCCTAATGACTTACGACGCGTTTGAAAAAACCCAGCGTACGCCTGGACTTAGCC
>JBBQBR010000036.1:0-10012 GCA_038317875.1 Lysobacterales bacterium | reverse complement strand
CCCGCACCTGCCAGCGCACCTGCACGCTGCCGCCGGTAACTAACGCCGCTTCCACCGCATTTTTCACCAAGTTGATCAACACTTGATCAATTTGATCGGCGTCGAGCGACAAATTAATCGCGCCGCCTTCAATCAATTCGGCGGCTTTGCGCGGATCAAACTTCGCCGCGCGGCGCAACAGCGGCACCAGTTCGGTCGGCGCTAATTTTGGCGGCGGCAAGCGTGCAAGCGTGGCATATGCGGTCATAAATCGACTTAAACCACCGGCGCGATCGGCGATGGTGGCTAGGCCATCGCGCATGTCTTCTTCCCAGTCGTGCGCACGTGGATCGCGCGCTAAAATTCCGCCTAGGCTTTGCGCCATGGATCGAATCGGCGTCAGTGAGTTATTCAGCTCGTGCCCCAGCACGCGAATTAAGCGCTGCCAAGCGCCGCGCTCTTCTTCGCGCAGGGCGCGCGTCATATCGCTCATCACTAGCAGCTGGTGTTCACGACCACGGTCACGAAAAGTGCGTCGGTGCACCTCGAAGCGCCCTTGCCCGCCCGGAAAACCGTGAGGTTCGACGCGCTCGGCGGAGCCGCCTAAAAACTCTGCCAAGGCCAGGTCGTGCGCGGTGACGCTACCAATATCTTTCTGACGAATACGAAACAGCGCCAGCGCGCTTTTGTTCGCCAGCCTGAGCACCGCATCTTCATCAAACGCAAGCACCGAAACATCGACCTCATCCAATACCTTATTGAGCAATGCGCTGGCTTCTTGCGCGCGCAATCGCTCAGATTTGAGCGTTTCTGCAAGCAAATTTACTTTCGAGACCAACGTGCCCAGCGCGCCAGGCCGGGTGCTAGCGCGCAGGGTGTAATCGCCTTCGCGCAATGCTTCCAATAGATTCGTTGCGGTATTGATTGGATAAAACATTTGCTGCACGAAACGACGAATGAAGAAACCGGTCGCGCATAAAGCCGAGAGCAACGCCAGAATCTTGACGTAATTGGGCCATCGAATGTCATGCAGCAGCACCAACGCCAACACCACGCCCGGCGTCGCCATCAGCGCGGCACGTAGGACAACCGCGCGTTCGAAGCTCGATTCTTTAGCCACGAAGGGTACTTTCTAAGCGCGCTACCACGTCAAATCATCAGGGATTTGATGCTTGGGGTCACTATAGTCAGGGTGCTCCACCGGCAAGACTGCCTCGCTGCTTGCACCCATCAGCGCGATAAATTCCGGTGCCACTGCGTGCACGGCAGCCACAATCGCGTGTGGCAGCAAACTAAAGTGACCGTCCAATTGCACAATACCCAGCTCGCCCGCGTTGAGTTGGGTACGTTGCTCAGCGGTCAAATAAATTCGACGAATCTTGCGCGCATATTCAAAATGCCGCACCACCTGTTCGCCCTCATTCGTGTTAACGGCTTTGCCAGCGATCAGCGCCAGCGCTTGATTTTTCCGCGCGCGTTTGGCCAACGCTTTCTCAACGTTTAGGCGCTGCGCTTCGGCCAGCTCCTTTTGTGCGGCCAAATCGCGGGCGCGATAGAGTTCAGCCAGCGAGGGTTCTGCTGGCTGTTGTGGCGGCTTGGCAACCGGCACATTTGTGGGGTATTTCGCCGGGCGCGGTGCGGGTTTGGGCTTTGCAGCATCGCGTTTAACTAAGCCTGCGGCGATCAATTGATCTTTCAGGGAAAGGGACATCGAGTGATCCTAAATCGTCTTTGAAGTAAGCATGTTGCGAGTTTAAGCGACACCGATTTCGGTACGCACATCAAATAATTCGGGGAAAAATGTTAGATCCAGCGCTTGTTTGAGAAACGCGACGCCCGCACTGCCACCGGTGCCACGTTTATAACCAATAATGCGCTCAACCGTTTTCATATGACGGAAGCGCCAAAGCTGAAATGCAACTTCAACATCCACAAACTGTTCGCAGCAATGATACGCATCCCAATACTTCTGCGGCGCTTCATAGATTTTTTTAAATACCTGCACTAACTCAGGCTTGCGCCGATGTGGTTCAGAGAAATCGCGTTTTAGGCAGGAATCAGGAATCGCGTGGCCGTGGCGCGCCAGATAGCTCAGAAACTCATCATAAAGGCTCGGCGCATGCAGCACCACCGTTAAGCGCGCAAATTTTTCCGCGTCGTGAGCAAACACGGCCAAGGTATCGGCGTTTTTATTGCCCAACAAAAACTCGATCATGCGGTACTGTTCGGACTGAAAACCGCTCGCCGGCCCGAGTGAGTGGCGAAAACCTAAGTATTCACTCGGCGTCAGCGTTTCCAGCACCGCCCAGGTTTCATAGAGCTGCTTTTGGATGTGCTTGACGCGCGACAGCACTTTTAGACTCAAATCCACGCGATCAGCATTTAAATGCGCAATGGCCGCGCGCAACTCGTGAATCACCAGCTTCATCCAAAGCTCAGAGGTTTGATGCGCCACAATAAACAGCATCTCATCGTGGTTGGGTGGTTCACAGCGCGGATTTTGCGCGCTCAGCAGTTGATCAAGCGAAAGGTAACCCGCGTAACTTAAGCGATCACGCAAATCTAAATGCAGACCCTGATCAAGCGGACGTATATTTTCCGCGCTCATTCGTACAGCTTCAGGGTATCACCGGTCATCACATACGCGGTCGCGGCAATATCGTTGCTCAACCGCTCGGTTTTGATGGTGCCTTCCAGCCAATAGGCATTGAACATATCTGCCGCCGGGATGGGTTTTGCCATCTTGACGTAAACGATATTGTTTGGCGGTGGCGGTGGTACGTGGATGCAGGCGCCAAAATAAGGTACGAAAAAAAACTCGGTCAATTGACCGTCATCGGTTTGCTCAACCGGCACGACATAGCCTGCGAGACGGATTTTCGTATTGTTTACACCTCGCACCGTGACGTAACTGCCTACTTGATCACCCTTAGCGTTGTGATCAACGGGCAATCCTTGCGCCTTCGTCAAGGCCTCGACTTCCTCTTTCGGCATCAAGTCGAGCCATTCGGTGTCTTTGTAAATCGAGTCTTTGTAAGTCGCGCTCGTTTCGGCGAGCACGCTGCCAGCAAACCAGCTCATCGCCAGTGCTAGCATCACTTTATGAAGGTACTGAGCGATCAGCAATTTTTTCACGAGATTTAACCGTCTATTTTGGCGTGCGCCAGAACCCATGACTTTACCGCAGCCATCACGTCCGCAAGTCCACGACATCGCGCTTAAATTTTAGGCATTCAGCATGAGTTGCCGCGCCCGCTTAGGCGAACGCGCCCGTTTTGCGCTACATTCAGCCCTACTTACGTTTGTTCAGCTGATCACTGTGTCCAAAATCTTCCCTGAAGCAATTCCTGGCTATCACATGCTGCGTGTTTTGGGCAAAGGTGGCATGGCGGAAGTATATCTGGCACATCAGGATTCGGTAGATCGCGAGGTTGCACTCAAATTGATGAGCCGCCATTTGCTCAGCGATCCGCGTTTTGCTGAGCGTTTCTTGCGTGAAGCGCGCATCGCCGCAAAGCTACAGCATCGCCATGTCGTGAGCATTTTCGATGTTGGTGTCAACGGTGAACAACCCTACATTGCCATGGAATACCTGTCCGGCGGCCCGGTCATGCCCGTCGATGATCAACCATTGGAAAGTGATCAAGCCCTGCGCGTGGTGTTCGAGATGGCGCTGGCTTTAGATTACGCGCACAGCAAAGGCTATATCCACCGCGACGTCAAACCGGACAATATTTTGCTGCGTGATGACGGCTCATGCGTATTGAGCGATTTCGGCATCGCGCGCACTGTTGATAGTGCCACGATGATGACCAACGCGGGCTCAATTGTGGGCACGCCCTATTACATGAGTCCTGAGCAGCTGCGTGGCAGAGAAGTCGATGGCCGCGCTGACTTGTATAGTTTGGGCGTAGTTTTCTATCAAATGTTGACTGGCAAAGTGCCCTACACCGCCAGCGACAGTTTGGCGATTGGCATTATGCACATGACCGCACCGATGCCGCGTTTGCCGCTAAATCATGCACATTTGCAGCCGCTGTTGGATCGCATGCTTGCAAAAGAGGCCACGGATCGGGTGCAAACTGGACGCGAACTAGCGACTTTGGTGCGTGAGGCACAACTCGATGAGCGTTCGTCATCCCAGCGTGGCATCAGAACTGAGCAGCAATCTGTGCCGGTTGCAGCCTTGCCCAGCACACGAAAAATCCCGGCCGTATCAGCACGCATCGAGCCCCAGTTTGATTCCTCGACATCGTTCAACTCAGCACCAACTGGTGAGCAAAGCTTTAAGGCGACTGTGCAGCGCGCCAGTGCGCAACCAGCGGCACGAGAGCGTATTGAAGCTAGTGCGCGCGAGCGCATCGAGCCCAGCATTTCAGCCAACGCCCGCAGCGCAAGTCCAGCCGGCAGGCGCGTTGAACCCACTCTGGGCAAACCTAAGCCGCAATTGCGGGCTGAGCCAGCGTTTGGCCAAATGGATCCCGCGATGGATCAAGCAGCGTGGCGCAGGCCGACGCCACAGCGCGCACAATCGCGGAGTGCATGGTCGTGGATTGTAGGCGTGCTCATAATTGCCGTTGCCGCAGGTGCTTATCTCAAGCGTGAAGAAATCGGCGCAATGATTGCCGGACATCAGGCAAACAGCAACGCTACAGAAATCGCCGCGTTAATGGCGCAAGCGCAGAGCGCCGAGACCGCGGGACGCTGGTTCGATGACACCAAATTTGACGCGATTTCGCTATACGAACGTGCGGTACAAACTGCACCTGAAAATAGCGATGCCCAAGCGGGCTTAGCGCGAAGTTTGTCGACGCTACTTACACAAGCGCAGAATTTGCTTCCCACCGAACCCACACGCAGCGCGGCCTTACTTGAGCGCTTAGCGCGGCTACATGCTGATGACCCACGGGTTGCAACGTTGCGCGCACGCCTGGCCCAACCTAGATCAACAATTCCAACGCCGCCAAACGGTGTCGCAGTCGTATCGCTGGATCAGCAGTTACAGCTTGCGCTGAGTGCTGAGCGGGCGCGCGAATGGCTTGGCGCACGCGGTGCGCTGGCGCGCTACTCAGCGGTACTGCGTCTAGATCCAAACAACGCCCAAGCGCTTTCCGGAGTCACTGCCAGCGAAGCAGCAGCGGCAGAATTGCTGCAGAACGCCATCGCCAGTAAAGACGCAGGCGCAATTGACCGCATTCAGCGCGAATGGGAAAGCGCGCAGGTGGAGTCGGTTACGCGGCAGGTGTTGATGCGCAAATGGCGTGCCGTGCAGAGTGATGGCGACCAGCAGCGCGCGAATATTTCTGAATTGCTTAACCAAGCGAGCACTGCGCTGGCTGCGGGTCAATTGACCTCGCCGCCTGGGCAAAGTGCTGCCGATCTTTTTAAAGCGGTTTTGACGCTGGATCCAAAGAATGCAATTGCGCTTGCGGGGATGCAAAAAATCGTTGCCGCGCTGATTAGTCAAGCGGAAAAGGCGATCACTATCTCTAGTTTTGAGATGGCGGAACGGCTCATCCAGCAGGCTTCAGATCGCGGTGCCAGCGCCGGCGCATTGCGCGCGATTAACGCAAAACTTGAAGCAAAAATCGCCAGTGGACGCGTAGCCGCGCCGGTACCCGTCGTGCTTGACAACACGGAGAATGATCCACGGCGCGCGCAACTGCTCAGCGATATTGACAGCGCGCTCACGCAAAACGCGCTGCTTGACCCGCCGGGCGCAAATGCATTTGATTTGCTGCGGCAAGCGCAGCGCCTAGGCCCTGGCAGTGATATCGCCCTGCGTATCGAACGGTTAAGCGTCGCGCTAAAAGTGCAGCTAGATCAAAGCGTGGAGAACAGCGATTTCGAAAATGCCGCCAATATCCTGAGCTCATTGCGTTCCCTAGGCCCGGACAAAGCGCTGGACGGCTTGCGCGGGCAGTTGCTGGAAAGTGTGATTAGCGATATCCGCGCCAAAATTGACGCCGGCGCGTTAGATGCCGCTGAGCGCAGGTTGAGTCTGCTCAAACAAATTGATAGCCGCCATCCAGAAATTCCTGAGCTGCAACTGAACCTTGCTACCGCGCGCGGCGCGGGTTAACCCAAAACCGTTTAAGTGGCGTAAGGAGCCAGCGGCAGAGTAAACACCATTCGAAACTGTTGCTATAACCGCCGAATCTGCGCACCCAGACCGCCAAACTTGCTTTCAATATGCTCATAACCACGGTCAATATGATAAATCCGATCAATCACACTTTCGCCCTGCGCCGCAAGTGCGGCCAGCACCAAGGATGCCGACGCACGTAAATCAGTGGCCATCATCGGTGCCCCAGAAAGGTGCTTTACGCCGTGAATTGTCGCCGAATGCCCATGCAAACGAATGTCAGCGCCTAGGCGCATTAATTCGGGAATGTGCATCATGCGATTCTCGAACACGGTTTCAGTAATCGTGCCCACACCTTCTGCCACGCAATTCAGCGCGCAAAACTGCGCCTGCATATCGGTCGGGAACGCGGGATACGGCGCGGTGGTAATATCGACTGCTTTCGGGCGACGGCCGACCATATCCAGAGTAATCCAATCAACGCCGGTGCTGATCTGCGCGCCGGCTTCTTGCAGCTTTGCTAGCACCGCATCCAGAGTTCCGGGGCGCGCGTGCGTGGTGCGTATTTTGCCACCGGTCATCGCTGCGGCAACTAAAAAAGTGCCGGTTTCGATGCGGTATGCAACGACCGAAAAATCCGCAGCATGCATGCGTTCCACACCTTCAATGGTGATGGTATTGGTGCCTGCGCCGCTGACTTTGGCACCCATTGCATTTAGAAAATCGGCTAAGTCGACAATTTCAGGCTCTTGTGCCGCATTTTCGATCATGCTGGTGCCGCTTGCTAACACCGCCGCCATCATTGCGTTTTCGGTGCCGGTAACGGTCACAACATCCATCAAAATCCGCGCACCCACTAGTTTTTTTGCGGTCGCGCGAATGAAACCATTTTCGACATGCACCTCTGCACCCAGCGCTTGCATCGCTTTTATGTGCAAATTCACCGGGCGCGCACCGATTGCGCAACCACCAGGCAAGGACACTTCTGCGTGGCCGTATTTAGCCAGCAGCGGACCCAACACCAAAATCGATGCCCGCATGGTCTTTACTAGCTCATAAGGCGCTACGGTACTGTTTACACCGCGCGGGTCAGCATGCACTGAAGCGTCGTCTCCCACAACAAACTTCATACCCATTTGCCCCAACAGGGCAATGGTGGTTGTTACATCGTGTAGGTGCGGAACATTGCGGATAATGACAGGCTCGTCCGGCAACAGCGCCGCGCACAATATCGGTAGCACGGCATTTTTAGCGCCCGAAATTCGCACCGAACCGTTCAAGGGCACGCCACCGGTAACACTCATTTTGAACGGCATCGCGTTAAGCCTCAGCTGGCGTAAGCGTTTTTAGCGCTAGTGCATGAATCGCACCGCCCATTTTGTCGCCCAAGCAAGCGTAAACCATGCGATGCCGGGCCAGTGGCAGCTTGCCGACAAACAGCTCAGAGACAACACGCGCCTCAAAATGCACGCCGTCTGCACCCTCGACGTGGATAACGCTGTCCGGCAATCCGGCGGCAATCATTTGATGAATATCATTGGCGGTCATGCATTTGCTCTTAGACTTAAAGATTACGAATGCTAGCTTTGCTTGCGTGTACGGCGATCAAATTTGCCCAACTGCACGCGAGTAAATCAATCGATTGCTAGCGAAATTCCCGAATTGCGTCGCCTATTGGCACCATTAATTTGAGGACACCAATGCAATAATCAAACTCGCAACCAGCTCTGGATGCGTCAAAAACGGTGCATGCGCTGCGCTTAAGATTTCAACACGGCCACCACTTAATTCGGCGGCTGCAACAATTGCCTGCGGCGGCACGATGCGATCTCGTAAACCACCCAACCATAGACTTGGCATACGCAACTCAATTAAACGATCCGTTAAGTCAATGCTTCCGAGCATGTCCAGCCCTGAGATCAACGCGGCTGGATCAGGTTTTCCGTGCGCATAAATCGCTGCGCGCAACCAACGTAACTCGGCCTTCTCATTTGGTGAGCCAAGCGCCTCTAACGCCAAGAAGCGATCAACGACCGATTCCCAATCCCCTGTTAGCTCTGAGCAAAAACCCTTAAACGCAACCGACGTCATGCCAAAAGGCCAGCGGTCTGTTGCGACAAAACAAGGCGAACTGGCTATTGAGATCACTGCACGCACTGCCTTAGGAACGCGCAATGCAAGTTCTATCGATATCGCACCACCTAGGGACCAGCCAACCAAGACTACAGGATCTAAAGAATTCACGTAGGCGGACAACTCAGCGATCGTGTCGTCGAGTGTAAAATGCTGCCCGACACTTCGCCCATGTCCCGGCAAGTCGACAGAGTGAATAGTGAAATGCGCTGCCAAATAGGGCAATAGGGATGCGAAAATACCGCCATGCATCGCCCAACCATGCAGTAAAAGCAAAGGCGAACCCGTGCCATGAACCGAAATATGCATCTACAAGCGCGCCTTCGCGAAAATTTCGCTTAGCTAAACCGGCGACCGAGCAGCAAAACCCCACAGAGTAGGATAAATCCACCAAAAAAATTCAAGCTGGGTACTTGGCTGAATACCACACTACCATTTGTGCAGTGCGGCGGCCCAATGACTAGGCTCTCGATACCCTCGACAGAAGTTGCGGTACTCAAGGTTGCAACGCCAGTTTCGGCGTTAATGCGATAAATTTGACTCGGCAATAAATTCAACCGTGCATCACGGCGTTCAGCAGACGCCCAAAGCTGTCCAGAACTATCGCTTGACAGCCCGCCGCCTTCTATGAAATTTATTCCAGGGCCATAACTTCCCACTAAAGTGGACACGCCCGTCTGAACATCAATTCGGTACAGTTTATCGCTACCTAAACCGTACATTTGGCCATTTGCAACGGCCAAATCGGTAATTCCACCAACCAACGTGCCGCTTGCGGCCACTGCCTCAAACAAACCGGTACTCGTATTCACCCGGTAAAGAGTTTTTGAATTTAACGCCGCTGCGTACAGCTGGCCCGTGCAAGAAAACGCTATGCTCAAATCCTGTGGATTTGACCCCGTTGTTAGGCGCGTATTCCCTTGCGCGTTATTCACGGCCGTCGCGAATCCATTGGCTGCACTTATCGTTAGTAAAGTCTTCGTGTCGTCATCGACGCCAAACAGCTTCCCGGCGGAATCTAGTGCCAAACCCTCAACGTCTTCAAATACGCCACCCACCGGACCTAACGGCCCGATCATTGTCGGCTCGCCGGTTCGCAAATTAATTTTATAGAGCCGATCCGCCGTTGCCGCCGTTGTGGCATCTGAACTGACAACATAAGCGCTGATGTCGTCCACTTTTGCCAAATCACTCACCGGCGATGCACCGTTGAGCAAATCCTGTGCACCGAGCTGCGCGCACAAAAGTGCGGTGGGCAAACTAATGAACGCGGCAATCTTGCCGTTGATTTTCATGCGCTTATGATGGCTTTCATTGACGTTTCGGGCGGCCTCTGCAGCATTTGTTAAGCGCTCTAACGGCGCTATTTCGTAAAGCATACCAAAGTTCAGATTCATCTGCCAACAGATTACAAACCCGACGTTAGCGTCGCTCGTTACTTTTTGACAACCGGCATTCTCAAATTAGATTAACTCAACAGGGAGCCATCAAAAATCGGTCAAGATAGAAATCTGTGCGCACCTATTGCTGCGCGCACTCAGCCACAAATCATTCAAGAAACGTCGTTTCCACTTCCTAATTTATCCTACTTCACGGGATTGCTACGTTGAAAATTATTCGTTTCCACTTCGCAATTTATCCCGCTTCGTGGGATTGCTATGCTTTGAAAATACTTCGTTTCCGCTTCGCAATTTATCCCGCTTCGCGGGATTGCTACGCTTTGAAAATACTTCGTTTTCCGCTTCGCAATTTATCCCGCTTCGCGGGATTGCTACGCTTTGAAAATACTTCGTTTTCGCTTCGCAATTTATCCCG
>JBBQBR010000035.1:0-10072 GCA_038317875.1 Lysobacterales bacterium | reverse complement strand
GCTTGAGCGCCTAGGCTTTCACTTTGAGGGCGTGCGGCGTGGTTACGAGCTAAAATGCGGCGCCCGGCTGGATCTAAAATGCTACAGCCGATTGTCTAGGGATCCCGTGACTCATGAGGGATAATCGTGGTTATCTCCATCGAACGGACATGCACCCCGCGATAGAAGCAAAAATATGGATAAAAAATATGGATAAAAAATATGGATATAAGTGTAATCACAAGGACTTTTCAAAAATGACGGCTCGCTACCAGATATGAACCTAGATTTTGGTGCGATTCCAGTTGCGGCCGCCGTCTACGCTTTGATTCAGGCGCAGGCGACGTACTTGGTTTCTACTGGTTGCTTACTACTGGTCTAAGAGCAAGCAGCAGGAATGTCCGATTGCATTTGAGCAAAACCCGGACATCGAATTTCTAAAGGGTGGGGCGGAATGCTTTCATGTGATATTTGGCGGGCTCAGTTCTTCTTCGGGCGCGCCGATTCCTGATCTTGGGGTTTTTATTTTGGACAAGGGGTTCGTGGGACTGGACTACAGAATGCGCCCCGAGTGGAACGAGGCGGCGGTGATTGGCCTTTTCGAGCTTCTGTGCGATCTATCTGGGCTGGCTGAACACGTTCAAATCACCAACGATAACTTCCTCATTGATCCGGACGGTGAAATTCTTAAAGCGGCATTTAGTAGCTGGCTTGCCGATAACCATGCGCTTTAGGCGACATGGTCACGCACCGTATCACTGCGAACTTCTTGATGCATTTGGCATCGTTAGGAATTGTACGGCTCTGCCCTTCGACAGGCTCAGGGCGAACGGATCTCAATGCATAACTTCAACCCTATTCTGGCCGGATCGACAACAAACGAGCTAAATCCCGCACTGTCGTAATATCAGGCCCCCAGCCCCTCGGCCGCCGTCGGATAGCCAAAATAATGCCCCTGAAAAGCATCGCAGCCCATGCCAGCCAGGAGCTCATATTGACCGACGGTTTCTACGCCCTCGGCGATTACGCGTAAACCTAGGCTGTGGCCGAGGGCGACGATGGTGCGGGCGATCATGGTGTCGTTGGGGTCGGTGAGTAAATCGCGCACGAAGGACTGATCAATTTTCAACTGTTCAAGCGGCAAGCGTTTGAGATACGACAGCGACGAATAGCCGGTGCCAAAATCATCCAGCGAAAAGCCGACGTCGAAGGCTTTAATCGCATTCATTTTGACGATGACGTCGGCAACGTCATCCAGCAGCGTGCTTTCGGTCAGCTCTAATTTGAGCCGCGTGGCGGTGGCACCGGTGCTTTGTAGCGCATGCGCAATGCTGGCAACAAAATCGCTCTGAGCAAATTGCGAGGCGCTGACATTGACCGCAATGCTCCAGTGCGCACGCTTGGGGTCATGTGCCCAAAGCGCCAATTGCGCGCATGCGGTTTCCAACACCCATTGACCCAATGGCAACACCAAGCCGGTGGTTTCTGCAAGAGGAATAAAATGCGCCGGCGCGATCAATCCGCGCGTTGGGTGCTGCCAGCGCACCAGCGCTTCTGCGCCAATTGCTAGGCCTGTGCGGTCGATCTGAATTTGGTAGTGCAAAACGAACTCGTGCGCCGCCAGCGCGCGGCGCAAATCTTTTTCGAGCGCATCGTGCATTGCCACGGCCGCCTGCATTGCCGGGTCAAAAAAGCGCGCGGTATTGCGCCCGGCCGATTTCGCTTGATACATCGCGACATCGGCGCGTTTGAGCAGCTCCTCAATGCCTTCTTCATCCCCCATAAAAACCACGATGCCGATGCTGGGCGTGCTGTCGTAGGAATGGCCTTGCAGATCGTAAGCATGGCCGAATACGTCGAGTATCTTCTTCGCCGTCGTTTCAGCCTGGGTCGCGGCTTCATTCGCATGCGTGCTCAACGCTTCGAGCAGTACGACAAACTCATCGCCGCCCAAACGCGCCACGCTGTCGCCGTCGCGTACACACGACTGCAAGCGCTTGGCAACTTGCTCGAGCAACACATCACCCACGCCGTGGCCCTGCGTATCATTCAAAAGTTTGAAGTGATCTAGATCTAAAAACATTAGCGCGCCGTGCTGCCCGGTGCGCGCTGACGTCAGCATC
This sequence comes from Lysobacterales bacterium, assembly GCA_038317875.1. Lineage (GTDB taxonomy): Bacteria > Pseudomonadota > Gammaproteobacteria > Xanthomonadales > SZUA-5 > JANNYA01. Next base: position 7,970 of record JBBQBR010000035.1, on the reverse strand, counting down.
GCCTGGCGCAAACGGTCCATTAGCAGCCTGCGGTTTGGCAAGCCGGTCAGCAAATCATAAAACGCCAAGCGGCGGATTTCTTCGACATCATGGCGATGTTGGGTAATGTCTTGGAATGCGCCCAGCAATTTCACCGCGCGGCCTTCTTCCATGACGGCAACACCTTGCGCACGCACCCAAATATCCCGGCCTTTTTCGGTTTGCAGCGGCAATTCTAGATCCCATGAAGTACCGTGATCGATGCCGGCTTGCACGGCGCTGCGAATAGACGCGCGGGCTTGGGGCGCATAAAACTGGATCGCTTGCTCTAGGGTCATCGGCACAGCGGGGTCATGCTCATGAATCCGGCAGGTTTCCACCGTCCAGATCAAATTCATGTTGCGCAAATCCAGCGCCCAGCCGCCAATCTTGGCCATTTCACCCGTGCGTTCAAGTAATTCAGCGGTCGTTTCTAGCGTCGCCTGCACACGATACGCTTCACTCACGTCGCTGAAAACTAATACCACGCCGACAATTTCCCCAGCCGGGTTTTTAATCGGTGCAAAGCTGTGCGAAATTTGCAATTGTGCGTCATCACGGGTGCGCAGCGTCATGTGCTTGTGCAGCCCAAGCGGCTGACCGCTGCGCATCACTAAGTCGAGTGGGTTGATTGCCGGCGTATGGGCTTTTGCGTCATAGATGCGAAACACCACGCGTAACTCGCGGCCAAGCGCTTGCGCGAGGGGCCAGCCGGTCAGGCGCTCAGCCACTGCGTTCATGCGCGTAATCAAGCCAGCAGCGTCGGTGGCGATTACGCCATCACCAATGCAGTGCAGCGTAATGCTTAAATTTTGCTCGCTTAAACGCAGGGCTTCGGCGGCAATTTTTGCTTCGGTAATATCTTGAATTTGCGACACAAAATGCTGCGCCGCGCCACTTTTGTCGCGCACGACAGAAACGTTTAACTGCGCCCATACCAAGTGGCCGTCTTTATGAATATAGCGCTTTTCGATTTGATAATTTTCGCGCTTACCTGCAATAATTTCTTGTACCCGCTGTACATCCGGCGAAATATCTTGCACGTAAGTAATCGCTTGAAAACTGCCTGCAAGCAATTCCTTTTCACTCCAACCCAACATCTTGCAAAACGCATGGTTGACGCGCAGAAAGCGTCCATCCAAGGCCACGAGCGACATGCCAATGGGCGATGCGCCAAACGCCTGTTCTAGCTCAGCCTCGCTATTTTGCAGCTCCTCTTGCGCCTGCTGGCGTTCGATTACCAAACTTGCAAGCTGTGCCGCACCTTCAATCGCCGAAATTTCGGCGGTTGAGGCGTTGCGTGCAGTCGCAAAGTAATACGCAAATGTGCCCAACACCCGGCCCGAACTGCCCAGAATCGGCACCGACCAACAGGCACGCAGTCCATGTGCCAATGCCAGATCGCGGTAATTTTTCCAAAGTGGGTCGGTAGCAATGTCGGCCACGATAACATTGGTGCCGGTAAAGGCCGCCGTGCCGCATGAACCGGTGTCTGGCCCGATCTCGGTGCCATCCAAGGCCTCGCAAAAAGCACGCGGCAAGTGCGGGGCTATGCCATGACGCAGCCTGCGTCCGTCAGCATCCATCAATAGTACAGAGCCCTGCATACCGGGCAGCATGGCCTCGTCACTCAGCACCAAGTCTTCGAGCACCTCGAATGTTGGCTTGCCCCTGGCCACCGCCTTCAGAATGCGCCGCTCATTTTCCTTACGCCCCTCCAATTGCTTGCGTTCGGTAATGTCGCGCGTGATGCCGACAAAGTGCGTCAGCTTGCCGCTTGTATCGCGCACCGGGGCAATGGTCAGCTCGTTCCAAAAACGCGTGCCATTTTTTCGATAGTTCAGAATCTCACCGCAAAATTCTGATCCAATTTGTAATGCCGACGCAATCGCTGCCACCGTGGCGGGGTCACTGTCTGCGCCCTGTAAAAAGCGGCAGTTTTGGCCCAGTATTTCCGCATGGCTATAGCCAGTGATCGTGCAAAACGCGTCATTCGCCGAAACAATATTCTGCTCAGGGTCGGTGATGATCACCCCCTGAAAAATTGCTCGCAATGCCAGCTCGCCCGCTAGCACAAAAACGATGATCTAAACATCGATAGGCCAAAGAAAAATTGGCTAGATTTAGCGCGAGCTACTGGCTTTGTTGCAACTGCAGGCATAGCACGCTCCAAATAAACATAGGTTCGTTGAGACGACAGCAGTTTGAAGTATAGACGGGTCAAACCAAGTTGGGTTTTCTACTTTTTAGCGCGCTTGAACCTGTCTACTCGCCGCACGCAATAATGATTTTGAATATATTTGGTGGAAACCCAGCAGTGCGTGAAAGATAAAGCCCATATTTTGCTTTCCGACGCCCGTGCTATTGCGTGGCAACACCGCAGAGCCAAAATACAGCCGTGTTGCCGCACTAGGCGAGTCTATTTGCTCAGCCATCAGCCAAGATCGGGTGCGCCCGGTGAAATCCGCTAGCAGTAGCTCCGAGGCCGTCTGCGCCTCCACTTTCCAAGCTGAAAACGTCTTTGCTTGACCGGCTGCAAGTCGACTTGCATCGGCATCGGTCGCGGGCTTTGAGGCTAGAAACTTAAGCAGTGTACGTTCCAATTTGAAGAGGCGTGATGTGTAGAAGGCCGCAATAAATTTCTCTTGCGTCACATGCGCTGAAACTTCGATGCAGTAGCAGTCTGCGAAACCTGCGCCCTCTTTGTATTTTTGCAGGAATGAGTTTGATGGCACTACACAAGGTTGGACATGGGGCATTTGGGCAGACACCTTTTTAGTAGTTGCGGCGAGCCGCTGTGCAGATTGTAGAGTGCTGACGCCCGCTACAAATAAAACGCGCTGATCGTTTCTAGTAATACTTTCATGCGCAGACGGAGGGCGGGCGGTTCCAACACCTGCACGCCAGCGCCCATGCTCAACATTTGTCCAGCGGCATGATCGTGCGATTCAATGGGGACAATGACTAGCCACCAGCCGTCGTGATCGGGATCGGCAACGGCGGTCTTGCGCGCCGCTTGCGCCACCGTCGCGCTTAAGTCCGATAAGCGTTTCATGCCACTTTTACTGACGCGCAGCTGGGCGGTGCCTGTGTAAATGTCGGCTTCAAACCGCTGCGTGGCTAAACGCCAAAAAGCTGCCAAATTAAAACGTTCCGGGTGGCTAAATGTCGTATTGAGGGTTTTGAGCTGATGAATATTCGAGAGCCGATACGTGCGCGGCTGTGCACTGGCATCCGCCAATGCCACGACATACCAAATGCCCGCTTTGAGCACCAAGCCCAATGGTTTGATCAGGCGTTGTTTGGTGCCTTGCCAACTTTCATAGTCCATCGTGGCTTCGTGTTGATGCCACACGCAGTGCGCCATCGCTTGCAAATATTGCACCGGAACCGCGCCCCGAAACCAGTCAATGGGATCGAAGTGCAATCGCGCATTGACCTGCTCGGCGCTAGAGCGCAGGGCTTCCGGTAGCGCTGCCAACATTTTCAGCCTAGCCGATGCCGATGCGTTGCCTAAACCCAATTCGGCAGCGGCAGTTGGTAGGCCTGCCAGGAACAACGCCTGTGCTTCGTCTTCGGTCAGGCCGGTCAGATTGGTGCTCCAATCCTCGCGCAATTGAAAGCCGCCATCGCGGCCGCGATCTGCGTACACCGGCACTCCGGCTGCGGATAAATGATCAATGTCGCGCAAAATCGTTCGTTGCGACACCTCCAGTTCCACCGACAGCGCGGGCGCAGTTAGGCGGCCGCGGGTTTGCAGCAGCATCAGAATGGAAAGTAAGCGGCTGGCTCGCATCATTGAAGACTATCAGCAATACCTGACATTCGATGTCAGGTATTGAGGTTTACGCTGGTGCACCATCTATTTAGAGACTCGCCATGACCTTGTTACCCAATTCATCGAGCAGCAGTCAATCCAGCTGCAATGACTTTGATTTCTTTATCGGCACGTGGACGGTTCAACATCGCCGCCTCAATGAACGCCTTGTTGATTGTGCTGAATGGAGCACGTTTGCAGGCAGCACGAGCGTGCAGAAAATTCTGGGCGGACTCGGCAATGTTGACGACAACGGGCTCGCGCTAGGCGGCGAATATCGCGCCGCGACAATTCGCAGCTTCAATCCAAAAACTAACTTGTGGGCAATTTGGTGGTTAGACGCGCGTAATCCGCATTACCTGGACGTTCCGGTTGTTGGTCAATTTTGCAATGACGTCGGCCTGTTTTACGCCGATGACGTGCTGAACGGGCTGCCCATCAAAGTTCGTTTTATGTGGACACTTCCTGCGCCCGATCAACCGCGTTGGGAACAGGCGTTTTCTTTAGACGCAGGCGTTACTTGGGAGACAAACTGGGTCATGGAATTCACGCGCGCCAACACCTAGCGCAGCAAATATTTACCTTTCGCTGGCGCGTATGCAGCCATTATTTTAGCGCCACGAACGAAAGGGACTAGATCATGCCGGTACCGTCAGCAATAACGCAGCGCCTTTTTACCAGCTTATCTGGCGGACTGATTGCCGCCTGCTTTTCCGCCCAGCTGTGGGCTGCTGTGGTGGACTCTGGAACGATAGCAATCAGCATTCCCGCCACTTTTGATGGGGTGTATTTGAACCTGGTGACCGGGGCGACCGACACCACCGGAACGATCCCCGGCTATGACATCAATCTGTATTCCCTAGATGCCGCCAACGGAATGGATTTTTTCTTTCCAAATGCCGCAAATCATGGGGCCGTAGGCACGCTAACGGTGGCCGGGGCGCAGGCTTTGGGCACGCTAGTGGGGCCTAGTTCCACTTTTAGTAACGTCCAGCAAGTGCGCGGCACCAATTTTGGCAGCGCAGGTACGCGTTTTCTGGGTATGCGCTTTATTAATGAAGCGGGCGCTGGCCAGCACTATGGCTATCTAGAAATTGAAAGTGGTGCTGGCGCGCCGCCCGGGTTTCCGGCGGTGATTCGCCGCTACGTCTATGAAAGCACCGCGAACACGCCGATCACGATTGCGGATGCTGTCGTAGCAGGCACCTGGCAAGCACTGGGGCCAGGGCCGGCAACGAATGGGCAGACTGAAGGCATCACCAATAACGAAGTAGTTGGCGCCATTGAAGTGTTACTGCCGCACCCGACCAACGCCAATATTTTGTACGTGGGCGCGGTCAATGGCGGCATTTGGCGCACCAATAACGCCACCGCAGCGGCGCCAACTTGGACGCGCTTGAGCGACAATTTGAGCTCGCTCTCGATCACCTCGCTGGAATTCGACCCCACTGATGCCACACGTTCGACGCTGCTTGCGGGCTCAGGCCGAGTTTCCAGCCTTGCAAGTTTGGGTGGTGGTCGAAACGGTTTATTTCGCAGCACTGACGCCGGTGTCAACTGGACGCCCATCACGGTTGCGGCGCTGAATGGGTTGAATATGGTTAGCGCGCATCCGCGTGGTGCAACGTTTGTTGTGGCGACCAACAGCGGCCTATTTCGCTCAACCGATACGGGCGCCTCGTTTACTCGCATCTCCTCTGGCACAGGTGGCACCACCGGCTTACCCGATGGCCGCTTCAGCGATATGGCCAGCGACCCGAACGACAATGACCGCTATTTTGCCGCGTTAACTGCTGCAACGGCGGGTGGCGCGATTGGGATTTATCGTAGCTCGGGTAGCGGTGGCGCGAGTTGGATTAAGGTGTCAGACGCCGCCGTCGACGCCGCGATGGTCGCTACTTCCAAAGTTGAGATCGCTGTGCGAGTCAACACTATAGCCCTTGCCATAGTTACGGCTGGTAGGCTGTCTGCGGTGTTCCATTCTGTCGATGGCGGCGGCACTTGGGCAAATCTGGGTGTGCCGCTGACCAGTGAAGGTACCGCGGGCAACGTTGGCATCCACGCGGGCGGTCAAGGCAGCCTGCATTTGTCGATTACCCTCGATCCAGGCAATATCGATATTGTTTATGTGGGTGGCGATCGGCAGCCGCTGTTCAATGAAGGTGGCGCTGCACCCAGTTTTCCTAATTCGATTGGCGCGGTCAATTTTTCCGGGCGCCTGTTTCGCGGCAACGCCAGCCTACCGGCCGCCACTCGCTGGCAGCCGCTAACGCACAGTGGCACTGCGGGGAATTCGTCGCCGCATGCGGATTCGCGTGATATGGCTTTCGATGCTGCGGGTACGCTCTTGGAGTCCGACGATGGCGGTGTGTACAAGCGCACCGTACCGACTGGCAATACCGGCAACTGGTTTTCGCTCAATGGCGATCTTCAAACCACGGAAATACACAGTATTGCCTACGATCCGGTGTCTGGGCTTGTGTTTTCGGGCACCCAAGATAACGGCTCGAATCAGCAAACATCGAATGCGAACCGCACGTTCTTGACGTTTTTGAGCGGTGATGGCGGCGATAACGCGGTGGAAGTGTTGAGCAGCACGCAGAGCGTGCGTTATTCCAGTGCGCAGAACTTAGGCAACTTTAATCGCCGCAGCTGCGCCGCCACCGGCGTTTGCGCAAGCATTGTGCCGCTGGCGCTGACGCCTGCGGACGGATCATTGCGCGTCACCGGCCAGTTTTATTCGCCGATCGCGGCAAATCGGTTTGCGCCATCACGCCTGATTATCGGTGGCAGTAACGGCATCTATGAATCGCTAGATCGTGGTGACACCACTACGCAGCTCAACGGCAATTTGCGGATTCAGGCAACCGCAGGCACGCCGATTATTTATGGCGTACCTGGCAATGCGAATTTTTTGATGGTTGGCGCGAATCAAGTTACGCCGAGTGTGATCGGGCAAATCTATCGCCGCACTGCCGCGCCGCCTGCTGCTTTGATGCTGGTCAATACCTTGCCGCAAGTCAATGATCTAGCCATTGATCCGGCTAATCTCAATCGCATTTTCGCGGTCAGCAACAGCAATGTTTGGTTTTCTACAGACGCCGGCACAAACTTTAACTCCGTGCTCGGGCAACTGTTGAGCTTGACTACCGGCGATATTCGCGCCGTTGCTTACATCCCAAACACTGATCCGGCGTTAGTCGTTGGTACGGTCAATGGCGTATTCATCGCGCGCGGCAGCAGTAATTTCAGCCTGTGGGCACCGGTTAGCACCGGTTTGCCAAAAGTGCCCGTGTTTGAGTTGGACTACGACGCCAGCAGCAGCACCTTAATTGCTGGCACCCTCGGGCGCGGAGCGTGGCGCTTGCGTCCATTTTTGCAAGAGGCAAGCCCAATCATTTTCCGCAACGGCTTTGAATAGTGCTCAAGTAGCGAAGCGATAGAACATAAAAACCAAGGAATGCACTAATGGAAACCAGCTATTTCAAAGCTCCAAGCTATTTCAAGATAATGTACTTACTGCCGATCTGTATCGTGTTGAACGCATACGCCGCTGAGCCTGATGCCGCATTTACCCTAAGCCCCGGCATTGTAGTCAACGCTGCACGCAGCCAAATTTTCTACAGCGATGTCAACACGCGGCTGCAATCGCGCGCAGTGGCTGATGGCGCTCTGCGCTGGCAAAGCGAAGAACGCGGCCTGCCTTTGGGCCTGATCGATTCTGCGCTGCTAGTGCTAACCCAGCCCGAACGCAATGGCCAAGCGCGCTTAGCTTGGGTGAATGCAAAAACCGGCGCACTGCTTGAGCGCATCACGGCGCCCTTGCCGCAAGATGTCTTGGCAGGCGTCGGGCCGCAGTCTAATCAACAGTTCGAAATCACCACAACGCTGGACGGAAAGCGTCTGCAGCTGCACTGGCAATACCACTATCGCCCGCTGCGTGGCGCATTGCTGGAAGAGGACATCGCTGGCACAAAGGAAATATCTCGAAACGGCGTTTTTAGCATCAGCGCGGATGCAACAAACGCCGTAACTTTAGATGCGCGCACTGTGTTGGCGCCACCACGTTTGGTCTATGCGCTAGACAGCACGCAAGCACTGAGCGATGTAGCCGGCCGCCAGTTTCGCTCCACCG
>JBBQBR010000034.1:0-10149 GCA_038317875.1 Lysobacterales bacterium | reverse complement strand
CAAGGCAATTGAAGCGGCTATGACCAGTTTGCGTATCATCGACTCAACGTCACTTTAGCATTGACCGTTGATGTTCCTAGCGTATCAATCGACAGTTCCAAAACTTGTACTTGGTTATCATGTTCTAACTGCTCAAGCATCGTCATCAACACATCAAAATTGACCCCGCCTAATTCAAGCCGCACTTTATTCGGCGGAACGGTTGTGATGTTTTTTAATCCGCCCTGCAAGTTCTTGCCGCGAATACTTTGATCGACGATCGCGGTCAATGAACTGGCGCTTTGGCTAGCCAACGCTAGATCCGCACCAAATGCGCCTTGAGATGTTTGGCTAAACGCCGTTTGACCCGGGCGTGCGGCGCGCGCGGTAATTAATGCCGAAATTTCTTTCAATGCAATAGCTTGCGTCAGCACTTGCAAAACCATGCGCGCATGGGCTTTGCGTAAAGGCTCATATACGCCAAAAAAGCCCACGAATAAAATAAGTAAAGCGAAACTTACGCCCAACGTTCGCTTCTCAGAAGCGCTGCGAAGCAGCCAAAAATTAGCGAGCTTATTGGCAGGTTCAGTTCGCACCGAGCTCAAGCTTGATCCATCATCGGAATTAGACATTCGAATGGAATGTCCTGCACGAGCAAAGCAAACCCTTTTGAATTGTTTTGCATTGGCAAAACACGTTTAGTTAGATTGTTTTGCATTGGCAAAACAAACGCCCCCGGAACCCCCGTGGCTGCTAAATCCAATTCTTTAATCCGAATGCGACCTGTCAGCATCTGGCCGTTGGGGTCAATATTGTTGTTGCCTAAATTTACTTCAAGCCCAGAAAGCGTCGCAAGCCGTGCGCGCAGAGCGTCAATTGTGGCTAAGTCGGGCGAACGAAAACTGAGTTCCAACTCACCATTGCGATAGTCCGCATTAATCAATGCAAGCCGAGTTTCGCTGTAAAGCACCGGCGCAATACGCCTAAACAGTGCCAGCGCGCCACCGCGCGCACCTGCAGTGGCTGCAGTTTGATCCGACTTTAGCTTGCTCCGCAACATTGCCACCGGATCTAACGAAATTGGGCCGCTTGGGAAAACCTGTTGATAAAACCCTTCAATTTCCTGTTCTTGCGCGCCTAAGGAATGTGACAACTGATAAAAATCGACCCCAACACGCACACCTTGCGCGAACAAGGCCATCGCAGCCAAAGTGGCGGTCAATCGCCACGCCTTAGCAACCTTGAACGCACCGACTGCGCGCTTTTTGGGAGTGGTTAAACTCAACATTTGCGGCGTCTGCAGCAGTCGGGCGGCTAGATAGTGGTTCGGCTCCGCAATGGCCTCGGCAGAAAAATGTGACGGCAACTTTGGAAAGTTAATCCCGTCATTTAGGAGTAAATGCAGCGGAAGCGCGCCATCACCGCTTTGCTTTATCTTTAAAAGTGCGCTTAAGGACTCACTGTCAATAGTCCCAGCTTCCGCACTTGAGGTATCCGAGCGCCCAGCATCTGGACCGCCAAAACGAAAACTGGTCAGCGCTCTTTCTACCCAAACCGTATCCAGGCCCAAAAGCCAAGGCAAGGGAACCAGCGCCTCTAACTGAAAACCAGCTGATCGCAAATCGTCTAGCGCTAGCAGCAGACGCGCCTTATTAATTACCGCGACCGCCTGTAAACCTTCATCTAAACTTAGTGGCAGAACAAAACTGAGCTCGTCTACGTCGCTCGCAATAAAGTCCTCAAGCGCGAAGCCAATGGCTTGCCTAAATCGCTCCCGCCCTTGCTTAGGCGCATTAACAAACCTTAGCGCTAATGAAGGACTCGCGCACACAGCGATCACTTTCAAGCCAGCAGGCAAAGGCTCTGATGCGGCTTGACTAAACCCAAGCGGGCCGCGCGTTGAATCACATCGCAGCCAAGTCGTCGCATGGAACTCGCCATCAAGGCGCAATAAAATGAATTCACTCATGCGTGGCAGTGTAGCGGAGCCAATGTGCGCGCTAGGCGCTTAGCGCTTCATAAAATTGAAAAATTCGTCGTTCGACTTAGTTGTTTTCATCTTTTCCAAAAGAAATTCGATCGCAGCTAACTCATCCATTGGATGCAACAATTTGCGCAATATCCAAATCTTCTGAAGCTTTTCTGGGTCGATCAGTAGTTCTTCACGACGCGTGCCAGAACGGTTAATGTTAATCGCTGGATAAACGCGCTTCTCGGTGATCTTTCGATCCAAGTGCACTTCCATATTGCCGGTGCCTTTGAACTCTTCATAGATGACCACATCCATCATCGAACCCGTATCGACGAGAGCGGTAGCCAAGATGGTCAAGCTTCCACCTTCTTCTGCCTTACGCGCAGCCCCAAAAAAACGCTTTGGCCGTTGCAAGGCATTGGCATCAACCCCGCCCGTTAAAACCTTTCCGGAACTTGGCACCACGGAATTATAGGCCCGCGCAAGCCGCGTAATGGAATCAAGCAAAATTACAACATCTTTTTTATGTTCAACCAATCGCTTGGCTCGCTCAATAACCATTTCCGCGACTTGAACGTGGCGACCTGGCGGCTCATCAAAGGTTGAGGAAATAACTTCGCCGCGCACTGTGCGCTGCATGTCCGTAACCTCTTCCGGTCGCTCATCAATTAACAACACGATCAGGTGTACATCCGGGTGGTTCGCAGCGATCGCCTGCGCAATATTTTGCAGCATGACCGTCTTACCGGCTTTCGGTGGACTCACGATTAATCCGCGCTGACCCTTACCGATCGGAGCGACCAAATCAATAATACGCCCGGTAATATCTTCGGATGATCCGTTGCCGCGCTCTAAAGTAAAGCGCTCAGTTGGGAAATAAGGCGTCAGGTTTTCAAACAAGACCTGATTCTTCTTGCTTTCCGGGTTATCTCCGTTGATATCGGTAACTTTTTGCAATGAGAAATAGCGTTCGCCGTCTTTGGGCGCCCGAACATTTCCCCGCACATAATCACCGGTGCGTAAATTGAAACGCCGTATTTGTGCAGGTGAAATATAAACATCGTCCGGCCCCGCCAAATATGAAGCGTCTGCGCCACGTAAAAACCCGAAGCCGTCAGGCATCATTTCCAACACGCCCTCCACATCAATGGAGTCATCACGTTTAGCAAGCGCTTTAAGCACTTGGAAAACCACGTCCTGCTTCCTACTGCGACCGATATTTTCAATCTGCAGCTCTTCCGCCAACTGCATCAATTCATGTATAGGTTTGAGCTTCAGTTCAGTCAGAGTCATGCGGAATCAGCAATTAAAAGGAACGGTTTAGGCACCGTGGGCAGCTCTCAAGGCAGAGAGCGAATTGAAATTTGATATTGGGTGTATTGCCGCAGCACGACACTGTTCTGATTTGTTAAACGATTGAATGACTGCGTAAGGAGCGCTGCAGTCTGCCCACTAAACCGCTCTAGGCATCGACAAGCGAAATAACCTGGGCAAATTGGCCGAGAAAACAGGCAGGGCGCATAAACATCTAGCGCCTAGTTCGGCAACGCTAACACTCTTACCGCATGGACGTCAAACAACCAGTATTCCAAAGTGGCAAAAGCGAAAAACCACAAATGCAAAGCCCCCGCTTAACGGGGGCTTGGCAAACTACACTAAAAGCACAAACTTAAACCGTGACGTCAGCAGACGCCGCCGGTCGGTCTACAAGCTCAACATACGCCATAGGCGCATTATCTCCAGCGCGGAAACCGCACTTAAGAATACGCAGATAGCCACCCGGACGCGCGCGATAGCGCGGCCCAAGCTCTACGAACAACTTTCCGACCACTTGCTTGTCGCGTAGACGACTAAACGCAACACGACGATTAGCTACGCCGTCTGTCTTGGCAAGCGTGATCAACGGTTCAGCAAAACGACGCAACTCCTTCGCCTTAGGCAAAGTCGTTTTGATGAGCTCTTCGCGGAACAATGCCAACGAAAGGTTTTTAAATAGCGCTTTACGGTGCGCACTGGTTCGATTTAGTTTACGACCAGAATTTTGGTGACGCATTTCCCTTGCTCCCTCTTAGCCGCCGAAGCCCGCACTAGCGAGCCCCACCGGTGGCCAATTCTCTAGTTTCATGCCCAGCGACAATCCTTTTTGCGCAAGCACGTCCTTAATTTCTGTAAGCGATTTTTTGCCCAAGTTTGGCGTTTTAAGCAGTTCCACCTCGGTGCGCTGAATCAAGTCACCGATGTAATAAATACTCTCCGCCTTCAGACAATTCGCCGACCGCACCGTTAGCTCAAGATCATCAATCGGACGCAATAGCATCGGATCGAACTCTTGTCGGCTTGGCGTTGGTGCCTGCGTTTCAACCCGCTTGACGTCAACAAAAACCGCCATCTGATCAACCAAGATATTCGCAGCACGTTTTACCGCCTCAACTGGATCAACCGTGTTGTTAGTTTCAATATCGAGAATCAGTTTGTCCAGATCTGTACGCTGCTCCACACGGGCTGCCTCAACTGAATAAGCCACGCGCAAAATCGGTGAAAACGAGGCATCCAGCTGCAAACGGCCAATCGGTCGCGCTTCGTCATCTGGCAAACGTCGGCTGGTTGCCGGCTCATAGCCAACACCTTTTTGCACCTTTAGGCGCATTGTCAACGTCACATCTTTAGTCAAATTGCAAATTACATGATCACGATTCACAATTTCAACGTTGTGATCGACCGTTATATCACCTGCTGTTACCGGCCCCTTGCCCTTTTTTGTGAGCGTTAGGGTCGTACCAGTCCCCTGATGCAGACGGATCGCAACTTCTTTCAAATTTAATAAAACGTCGAGTACGTCTTCTTGCATGCCTTCCACAGGACTGAACTCGTGCACCACACCGTCAATTTCGACTTCAGTGATAGCAGCGCCAGGAATGGAGGACAACAAAACTCGACGCAAAGCGTTCCCAAGCGTGTGTCCGAAGCCGCGTTCTAACGGTTCAAGTACAACGCGGGAGCGCGTACCAGAAACACTCTCTACTGAGATGTTACTGGGGCGTAAAAGCGAATTAGATGCCATGAAGGGTTCCGATTACTTCGAGTAAAGCTCGACGATCAAATTTTCATTGATGTCACTAGACAGATCACTGCGGATCGGGGCGCTTTTAAACGTACCGGTTAGCTTCGCGAGATCAACGTCACACCAGCTAGGAATTGAATCCATCTGCTGCGCAAGCGTTGTAGCTTCCTTAATACGCAGCTGCTCCTTCGCTTTTTCTGCGATTGCTACAATGTCGTCGGCCTTGACTTGGAACGACGCCAAATCAACCCGCTTACCGTTGACTACAACCGCACCGTGTGAAACAAGCTGCCTCGCCTGGGCGCGGGTAACCGCGAAGCCCATACGGTAAACGACGTTATCAAGTCGGCATTCTAGCAACTTCAGCAGGTTCTCACCGGTAGCACCCTTCTGGGCAGCTGCTTTCTGATAATAAAGCCGAAACTGATGTTCAAGCATGCCGTAAATTCGGCGTACTTTTTGCTTCTCTCGCAACTGGGTCGCGTAATCAGAGCTCTTCGCCTTTTTCGCAGCGCCGTGCTGCCCAGGCTTCTGCTCGAGCTTACATTTACTATCCAGCGCACGCGCCGGACTCTTCAAAAACAAATCCGTGCCTTCGCGACGAGCGAGCTTGCACTTAGGACCAATATAACGTGCCATGTATGATTTCTCCCAGTTTAAACGCGACGCTTCTTAGGCGGGCGGCAGCCATTGTGCGGAATGGGCGTGACATCGATGATGTTAATCACCTTGTAACCAATCGCGTTGAGCGACCGAACCGCACTTTCTCGACCAGGGCCAGGGCCCTTAATCCGGACTTCAACATTCTTAACACCATAATCCAACGCTGCACGGCCCGCTTTGTCGGCTGCAACCTGTGCTGCGAACGGCGTACTTTTACGGGAACCGCGAAAACCAGCTCCACCGGAAGTCGCCCAAGAAAGCGCGTTACCCTGACGGTCCGTCATCGTGATAATGGTGTTATTAAAAGACGCTTGCACATGGCAAACGGCATCAGTTACAACGCGCTTGATCTTTTTCTTGACCTTCGCTGCGGCAGGCTTGCTCATTGCTCAAATCCTTTGAGTCTGTACTTTGTCTGTCTGTCTTAAGCTGCTTCGTTAAACTAAATTTATTGTTATTATAAAAGCAGCAGCGTATGTAAAACCCGTGACTGCACGGGGCAGCCACAGCTTGAAACTATTTCTTAATCGCTTTACGCGGACCCTTGCGAGTACGCGCATTTGTCTTTGTTCGCTGACCGCGCAGTGGAAGCCCGCGGCGATGGCGCAAACCGCGGTAGCAGCCTAGGTCGATTAGTCGCTTGACGCTGATCGCAACTTCCCGACGCAGATCGCCCTCGACAACGAACTTGACCACTTCCGAGCGGATTTTTTCCACCTGGACTTCAGTCAAGTCGCGAACTTTTGTTGCTGGATCAACGTTTGCCGATTGGCAAACCTTGCGCGAACGCGTGCGGCCGATACCATAGATACTGGTCAAGCCAATCCAAGCGTGTTTGTTGACGGGGAGGTTTACGCCCGCGATACGTGCCATTGTTCAATCTCCATATTGACGGCCGCTATTAGCTCTCTACTATAACATCATTGCTGCGCCCTGCTCAGAGAGCGCAAAAATCTGTTCAGCTATGAGTCTAACGCGCTCCGGAAGTGCGTCCGATGCCTTTGAAATTCGCTTTTCGTAAGACGCTTTCGTACTGATGCGACATGAGATGCGTTTGCACCTGAGCCATGAAGTCCATTACGACGACGACTACGATCAACAAAGAAGTACCGCCAAGATGAAACGGCACATTGAAATACTTATTAATTAGATTTGGAAGCGTACACACGGCAACTAGGTAAAGACTCCCTATCAACGTAAGCCGTGTCAGCACACCATCAATATACTGCGCTGTTGCCTTGCCAGGACGAATACCGGGAATTAAAGCACCACCCTTCTTCAGGTTTTCTGCTGTTTCGGTCGAGTTAAACATCATCGCTGTGTAGAAAAAAGCGAATCCCATAATCAGCACACCGTCAAGAACTAAATATAGCGGCTCACCCGGAGACAACACGTTCGCGACGCTACCCAACCAAGCCATCGACGGTATATTGCTAAACCACTGTGCTGCAGAAGCTGGAAGAAGTATCAAACTAGAAGCGAAAATGGCGGGAATAACACCAGCCATATTGATCTTTAGTGGCAGATGCTGGGCCTGATTAACATAGCCCTGACGCCCACCGCTTCGCCCAGCATAATTAACGGTAATTCTCCGTTGCCCGCGCTCCATAAAGACCACGAAACCCGTGACCGCAACCGCTAGCGCCCCGACAAAAATCACTGCCAACCAATTCAGTTGATCCTGCGCTGCCAACTCAAACGTACCTGCAACCGCCGCTTGCAGTCCTGCCACGATCCCCGCAAAAATAAGCATTGAAATGCCATTGCCGATGCCGCGCTCCGTGATCTGCTCACCCAACCACATCAGAAACATCGTTCCTGCGGTAAGACCAACCACCGTAGTGAAAACGAAACTCGCACCCGGATTAATAACACCGCCAGAGTTTTGTGCGGCCATCGCAACACCAAACGACTGAAACAACGCCAACGCCACGGTACCGTACCGCGTGTATTGATTGAGTTTTCGCCTCCCGGACTCACCCTCCTTGCGCAACGCTTGAAGGCTGGGCACTGCAGTGGCTAAAAGCTGAACAACGATCGAAGCGGATATATATGGAACCACGCCGATAGCGAACAACGAGAACCGCCCGAGAGCGCCGCCAGAGAACATATTGAATAAATCAAGGATTGTGCCCTTCTGGCTTTCCATGATTTGCAGCATCCGGGCTGGATCAACACCAGGCAACGGGATGAAAGAACCAAACCGAAAAATTACCAGCGCACCTAGTAGGAAAAAAATGCGCTGGCGTAATTCGGTTAGCCGCCCGATTGATGCGAGAGACGGCGACGTCGAAGTATTCGCAGCCAATTCTTACTCCACCTTGCCGCCAGCTGCGGCAACTGCTATCGCAGCCCCAGCCGTAAGAACCAGACCCCTGAGCGTTACCACACGATTTAGTTCACCGCGCGAAACAACCTTGACCTTGGTTACTTCAGAGCTAATCAAACCAGCCGCTCGCAAAACAACCAAGTCAATAACGTCAGCCGTTAAATGGTCTAACTGATACAAATAAACTTCACCACGTGACGCTTTCATCTTCGAACGGAAACCAACTTTCGGCAACCTACGCTGCATAGGCATCTGACCGCCCTCAAAGCCTGCCTTGATTTTTCCCTTGCCGGTACGAGCATAAGACCCTTTGTGGCCACGACCACAAGTTTTGCCGAGTCCGGAACCGATACCGCGCCCAACGCGAAAACTTTTGGTGCGCGCGCCGACCGCTGGTTGAATTGTATTTAATTCCATAGTCATAACATTCTCCGGTGCAGTTAGACGACGTCTACCATATAGCGCACTTTTTGGATAAGCCCACGAACTTGTGGACTATCCTTGAGAGTACGTTGGCTGTTGAGCTTGCCTAAACCAAGCGCCTTAACACATAAGCGATGCCGCCCTGGTGTCGAATTAACACTGCGAACTAGCTTGACCGTTACGGTCGCTCCTTCAGGCTGCTTGACCATCTTCCTCACCCATTAATTCTTTCAATGACTTTCCGCGCTTGTGCGCAATATCCTGCGGAGACGAAACCATTTGCAAGCCTCGGATTGTGGCGCGCACCAAGTTAATTGGGTTTCGCGAACCATAGGCCTTAGCCAAAACGTTTTGTACACCCACAACTTCAAACACCGCACGCATCGCACCACCAGCAATTACACCAGTACCGCTACTGGCTGGTTGCATAAACACTTTTGCAGCGCCGTGATTACTTTTGACGGCATACCAAAGCGTTCCATTTTGCAAACTCACGCGAACCATCGCCCGTCGCGCCCGCTCCATTGCCTTTGCGATAGCCGCTGGCACCTCGCGTGCCTTACCGTAGCCAAAACCGACCCGACCCTGGCCATCACCAACCACCGTCAGCGCGGTGAAACTAAAAATGCGCCCACCTTTCACAACTTTTGCAACTCGGTTTACCGCGACGAGCTTTTCGAGCATGCCGTCGCTTACTTCTCGTTCATTATTCGACATTTGCCTATCCTTGTGCGCCTGTGCGGCCGTTAGAACTGCAGGCCAGCTTCGCGAGCGGCCTCAGCGAGAGCTTTAATGCGGCCGTGATATTTAAACCCGGAACGATCAAACGCGACAGCCGAAACCCCAGCCGCCCTTGCACTCTCAGCAATTGCTTTACCAACCGCAGAAGCAGCATCTTTGTTCTTCGTCGCTTTTAACGTATCGGCGATCACCTTCTGTACGGTTGACGCCGTGGCGAGCACTTTCCCTTCAGCACTGATCACTTGCGCGTAAAGATGCTGGCAAGTGCGATGAACCGTTAGACGTGTCGCACCGAGTTTACGGATGTGGCAACGTGTGGCTTTCGCTCGGCGAATTCGTGCAACTTTCTTTTCCATAAGAATCTCCTAGCTCGCCTTATGCTTTCTTGACTTCTTTCAAGGTGATCTTCTCACCACCGTAGCGTATTCCCTTACCCTTGTACGGTTCGGGTGGACGGAATGCGCGAATTTTAGCAGCGACTTGCCCCACACTTTGCTTGTCGGCGCCTTTGATCATGATTTCGGTCTGTGTAGGCGTTTCTAAGCTAATACCCTCTACCGCCTTAAAAACAACAGGATGTGAAAACCCAATCGTTAGATTGAGATCTTTCCCAGCCATGGCTACACGAAAACCAACGCCAACAAGCTCGAGCTTACGTTCGTAGCCCTTGTCGACGCCAATAATGCAATTTTGCACCAACGCGCGAATCGTTCCGCCCATCGCTGTATCGCCGTTTTTGACATCCACTTTAAGCTCACTACCATCAACAATTAGATCGATGTGGCTTGGCTTTGCAACTGTCAAGATGCCCTTTGGACCTTTGATCGAAATCAGACCACCGTTGACTGACACTTCGACACCTTTCGGCACCGTGATTAATTTTTTTGCGACGCGTGACATTTCTTATCCCCTTAAGCAACGATGCAGATAACTTCGCCACCCAAACCCAGTTCCCTGGCCTTAGCGTCGGTCATCATGCCT
>JBBQBR010000033.1:0-10189 GCA_038317875.1 Lysobacterales bacterium | reverse complement strand
ATGGGCTGACCGTCTTTGAGCACCGCGCGAAAATAGCGCTGCACAGGTGCTGGCAGGCCTTCGAGTTCGCGCTCGTGGTAGCGCCCGAAAAACTCAAGGACGCGGGCGGCTTCAAGTAGCGCCATCTGGGCCGCAGTTCTTTTGGCCCAGCGCGCATTTCCAAGCACGACCAGAAACACCCCTGAGGCGAGCAAGCCGCCGATGCCCAAAGCCGTCCATTCCATCCAGTTCATGGCTATTCTCCGGCTGCTGTTTGTGGATTGGCCTTCGCGCATTGAATAAATCAAGCTGCAATGGCAAAACCGCACGATAGGCACCGTAAAAACCCCGGTCTGTCTGTTAGTGCACAGTGCACAACGCCCAACTTCGGCAAGTATGCTATGTTAGCTGTCAGCGCAGCAAAACCGCGAAGCAGGCGATTTTGCGAAGCGAACGCAGTGTCTTTAAAGTTGAGTAAGGTTGGTGACGCGCTTAACGCGGCAATATGCGTTGGTAGCGCAATCGGGGCAGGGTAAGCGGGAAACAAGGAACAGCAAAATGATTGATTTACCCGGTGCACTGCTGCTTGCGCGCGTGCAGTTTGCATTTACCGTCAGTTTTCATTTTTTGTTTCCGGCGATCACCATCGGGCTAGCCAGTTATCTTGCGGTGCTAGAAGGGCTCTGGCTAAAAACAGGGCGCGAGGAGTACATGGATCTGTTTCGCTATTGGGTGAAAATTTTCTCAGTCATATTCGCGATGGGCGTGGTTTCGGGCATCGTGATGTCCTACCAATTCGGCACCAATTGGGCGGTTTTTTCAGACAAGGCCGGGCCAATTATTGGGCCGCTGATGGCCTATGAAGTGCTGACCGCATTTTTTCTAGAAGCGGGCTTTTTGGGTGTGATGCTGTTCGGCATGAAGCGGGTCGGCAAGGGGCTGCACTTTACCGCTACACTCATGGTGGCGCTGGGTACCTTCGTTTCGGCATTCTGGATTTTGTCGGTCAATAGCTGGATGCAAACGCCCACAGGTTGGGCAATTAACGCCAACGGTCAATTTATCTCCGCTGGCAGTTGGTTGGCGATTATTTTTAACCCAAGCTTCCCGTATCGGCTGTTGCACACGATTTCAGCCGCGTATCTGACCACTGCATTTATCGTCGGCGGCGTCGGTGCGTGGCATCTATTGCGTGATCACGAAAACCCGCGCGCACGAATTATGTTTTCGATGGCGATGTGGATGGCGGCAATCGTTGCGCCAATCCAGATTTTCTTAGGCGATTTGCATGGTCTGAACACATTGGAGCACCAGCCGGTAAAGGTGATGGCGATGGAGGGGCACTATCAAAGCCATCCAAACGGCGCGCCGTTGATTCTGTTTGGCATTCCCAACAGCGCGGCGCAACGCGTGGACTACGCGATCAAAATCCCGAAGCTTTCTTCGCTTATTTTGAAGCACGACTTAAACGCGCCGCTGCTTGGGCTAGATACAGTGCCCAAGGCAGATCAGCCGCCGGTCGGTGTCGTGTTTTGGTCGTTTCGCATTATGGTCGGCCTAGGGCTTTTGATGGCTCTGCTAGGTATGCTGAGCCTGTACGCGCGGCTTAAAGGCACGCTTTATTCATGGACAATCTTGCATCGATTTGCACTGATCATGGCGCCATCAGGATTGATTGCGGTGCTGGCGGGCTGGGTGACTACCGAGGTTGGTCGTCAGCCGTGGACAATCACCGGCTTGCTACGTACGGCAGATTCTGCGTCGCCATTGGCAGCACCGGCAGTCGCTGCCTCGCTGATTGCCTTTGTGCTGGTGTACTTTGCGGTGTTTGGTGCCGGGATACGCTACGTCCTCAAGCTAATGGCTAAGCCGCCACATGCGCACGAGTCGGAACCGCCACACACTCCGGTGCGCACCGCGGGCATCACGCCTGCGCAGGCGATTGCGCCGGAGCTTAATAGCGATCCATCCGGTGAAAGCACGCCATCCGGTACAACCAAGGATTCAGTTACCAAAATGGGTAAGGAGCAAGGCTCATGAATATTGATCTCACCGTTATTTGGGCGCTCATTATTGTGTTTGCGGTATTTGTCTACGCCGTGATGGATGGCTTTGATCTGGGTATCGGCATTCTTTTCCCCAGTTTTAAAGTTGGGCATGAGCGCGACACGGCTATGAACAGTATAGCGCCGGTGTGGGACGGTAACGAAACCTGGCTGGTGCTCGGCGGCGGCGGGCTACTCGCGGCGTTTCCGCTTGCGTATGCGGTGCTTTTTTCCGCGCTTTATGCGCCGATTACCGCGATGCTGCTGGCGCTGGTCTTTCGCGGCGTCGCGTTTGAATTTCGCTGGCGCGATTCCTCGCATCGCCATTTTTGGGATATCGCATTCACGGGCGGCTCGTTCGTTGCGGCGCTGTCGCAGGGGATTATCTTGGGCGCGATTTTGCAGGGTGTTCGGGTTAGCAGCCGGGCGTACGCAGGCGGCTGGTGGGATTGGCTAACGCCGTTTTCCCTACTCACGGGTGTTGGGGTCGTATTTGGCTATGCCCTGCTTGGCGCCACATGGATCATCATGAAAGCCGAGGGCAGTCTGCAGCAGCATGCGCTGCGCATGGCCAAGTGGCTTGGTAGCGCGACGCTGTTAGCGATTATCGCAGTGAGCTTGGCAACGCCGTTTCTGCAACACGCCTATTTTGATCGTTGGCTGAACTTCCCGAATATCTTTTGGGTAGCGCCCGTGCCGGTACTCGTGGCCCTCGCAGCTTGGGCGTTCCTCAGGGCAATGAAAACGGGCCATGAAACCGCGCCGTTTATGCTGACGCTATTTGTTTTTCTACTGTGTTTCATTGGCTTGGGCATCAGCATTTATCCCAACGTCATTCCCGGCACTTTGACCACAGATTCGGTGACGATATGGGACGCTGCAACCGAGCGCAGCAGCCAAATATTTATGCTGGTCGGCGTTGCGCTGGTGATGCCAATGATTCTTGCCTACACCGCGTGGGCGTACTGGATTTTTCGCGGCAAAGTACAGGCGGATGGATATCACACATGAAGTGGCTACGCGCCAGCCACTCGAAACCTCGTTGGCCGACGATCCAAACGCCCAGCGACTCGCAACTCGCGTCGCTGGCTATTCGCCTACTATGGATGCTGGGCATTTGGACAGCCAGCGTTTTGGTGCTGCTGCTCATCGCCTATGGTTTGCGCTGGGTCATTGCCCCCTGACGCATACGCCTGCATGAGCCAAAGGAACACCGCAATTTTGCCGCTCATAGTGCGCTAGCGTACCGAACGCACGGGCTATGCAGGCGAACAATGGCTAGTTAGGTAACAAATAACTTGGCCCCGGAACCCGTATGAAGCGCGTTGATATCAAACATCTGGCGAATTTTGCATTTGGCGCAGCGGCGGTCATGATTGCCATCCTCGGCTGGGTTATTTATGACGCCACGGTGCAGGCCCGCGCTTCGACGCTGCGGGTTACCCACACGCTGGAGGCTATTCGCTTTCTGGATAAGATCAATGAGGGCTTGAGCAACGCCGAGATTGCGCATCGTGGCTTTTTGCTTTCCGGCCTAGACAACTTTGTGACCGAGCGCGACACCGCATTGCAGGGTGTTGCAGGCTCCTACAAGCTTTTGAAGCGCTACACACAGGACAATTCTAATCAACAGGGCCGTCTGCAGCAGCTGGATCAACTGATTCGCACGCGGGTAGCGCACATGCGCGACAAGAGCGTTCGGCGCAAGACAGATGGTATTGCCGCCGCCAGTATCTATGTTGCCAGCGCGCAGGCGCAGAGCGCGCGCTCGGATTTGCAGACGCTAATAGGGCAGATGCGCACTGAGGAGGAGCGCCTGCTGCGAAGCCGCCGGGACGATTTGCAAAATCGCTACGGCAGTTCGCTCATTGTCTTGATTACCGCGATGTTGATCGGCTTGGTGTCGCTGGGGTATTTCGCCTTTACCGCCCAAGCTCGGCGTCAAAATCTGGCCACGCAGTATGCGCGCAGCCTGATTGAGGCCAGTCAGGATCCGATGGTCACGATCAACCCGGATGGCAAGATTTCAGACGTCAATGAAGCCACGATGCGCGCAACGGGCGTGGCGCGAAAATCCCTGATCGGCAGTGATTTTTCCAGCTATTTCACCAACCCGATGCTGGCGCAAGACGGTTACCAGCAGGTTTTTGCACAGGGTTTTGTCACCGATTACGCGCTGACTATTCGCAACCAAGATGGCACGTTGACCGACGTGCTTTACAACGCATCGGTTTACAAAGATGCGGACGGGAAGGTTCTGGGCGTCTTCGCCGCCGCGCGCGATGTCACAGAACGCACGCGGCTGGATCAGATTCTGGCGGTGCGCAACGCCCAGCTGCAGAGCGCGCGGGACGTGGCGGATCAAGCCAGCCTTTCCAAATCCGAGTTTCTGTCCAACATGAGCCATGAAATCCGCACGCCGATGAACGCCATCATCGGCATGGCGCATTTGGCATTGAAGACTGAGTTAACGCCGCGCCAGCGCGACTACCTCAAAAAAATCCAGAGCGCCGGCCAGCATCTGCTGAGCATCATCAACGACATTTTGGACTTCTCCAAAATTGAAGCCGGAAAACTAACCGTAGAGCACACCGAGTTTGAGCTGGAGAAAGTGCTCGACACCGTTGCCGGTCTGATTACGGAAAAAACCAGCGCGAAAGGGCTGGAGCTGGTTTTTGATGTAGGGCGCGACGTGCCCAGCGTGCTGGTCGGTGACCCGCTGCGGTTGGGGCAGATCCTAATCAACTATGCCAACAATGCGGTCAAATTTACCGAAGCGGGCGAAATTGACATTGTCGTGCGCGTGCGCGAACAAACTGATCGGGGTGTGCTGCTGTATTTTGCGGTGCGCGACACCGGCATCGGAATCGCCGAGGAACAGCGTGGGCGTTTGTTTCAATCGTTCCAACAGGCGGATGCATCGACCACGCGCAAATACGGCGGTACCGGCTTGGGCTTGTCGATTGCCATGAAGCTTGCGGAATTGATGCACGGGGACGTGGGCGTTGAGAGCGAGCCTGGCAAGGGCAGCACGTTCTGGTTCACCGCGCAGCTAGGGCGTATCGGCAATAGCAATCGCAAGCCTATATTGAATGCGGACTTGCGCGGCCGCCGAGTTTTGGTAGTGGACGACAACGAAAATGCCCGGGATGCCCTGGCAAGCATGCTCGAAGCGATGGCGCTTGTCGTCGAGAGGGTAGCCAGTGGCTTGCAGGCAATGGCAGCGGTGCATGCGTCCGATGCTAGCGGCAACCCTTTTGATATGGTGATGGTGGACTGGCGTATGCCGGGTATGGACGGTATTGAAATGGCCCGGCAGGTGCGTGCCAGCGCGCTCAAGTGCATGCCGCATCTGGTTTTGGTGACGGCATATGGATTAGAGGAAGTGATCCGCGAGGCAGAGGATGCCGGGCTTGAAGACATTCTGATCAAGCCGGTCAGTTCCTCGGTGCTGTTTAGTTGTGTGGCGCGGGTGCTCGGTGGCGCGCCGGTCGAACGCAGGGTGCTTCGCGATGCACCATCACCGCTTTTAGAGCGTTTGGCCGCGATTAAAGGCGCGCGCATTTTGCTGGTGGAGGACAATGATCTGAACCAAGAGGTGGCGACTGAGCTTCTGCGCGACGCTGGTTTTGTCGTGGACTTGGCTGAAAATGGGCAGATCGCGCTGAGCATGATTCAAAAGCTAAGCCTGGTTCAACCGCTCGGCCTGATTCAACCGCTCGGCATGATGCAACAGCTAAGCTACGATGCGGTGCTTATGGATATGCAAATGCCGGTCATGGACGGCATCACCGCGACCGAGGAAATTCGTAAGTTGCCAGGCTTTGCGGCACTCCCGATTATCGCGATGACGGCGAATGCCATGGAAGGCGACCGCACGCGCTGTATCGCGGCGGGCATGAATGACTATGTCGCCAAACCGATCGAGCCCGACGATCTCTGGCGCGCGTTGCTCGCTCAAGTGCAGCCTTTCCAGGTGCAGCCTTTCCAAGTGCAGCCTTTCCAAGTGCAGCCTTCTCAATTGACCTCTACCGGCGGCGCAACCGCAAAGCTGCCGCAGATGCGTGTAGGTTCAGGCAGCGAGATTCCCAGCGGAATTGCCGGGCTAGACACAGATACCGGCATGCGCCGCGTATTGGGCAAAAAGCCGCTGTACCTTTCCATGCTGCGGAAATTTGTCGCTGGGCAAAAGCACGCGGTTGCCGACATTCGCAGCGCATTTGCGCGCGGCGATCTGCGCGCGGCAGAGCGCATCGCGCATACCTCCAAGAGCGTTGCCGCCAACATTGGCGCCACCCAGGTACAGGCACGCGCAGCTGAGGTCGAAAACGCGATGAAGCTATGGCAGTCGCGTGAGCGGGTTGCGGCCTTGTTTGATGCGCTGGGTGAGCCGCTGCACGATCTGGTGGCGGCGCTGGAAGCCGCATTGCCGCTGGAAGAAACCACCCCCCTACTCAAAGTGGATGCCGTGCGCCTGCGCGCAGTGAGCGTGCAACTACAGGCCTTGTTGGAATTTGACGACGCGGCCGCCATTGAAGTTTTCAACACGAATTCTGAACTTTTCCGAACCGCCTACCCGCGACACCATCAAAGCCTGGACGACGCCTTCAGGGCGATTGATTTCGAGGCGGCCTTGGTGGCCCTGGCTGCGTTACCGCAGCTGGCTGCTCAATACCTTGAAGGACACACCTCATGAACACCCTGTCCGCTGCGGTTAAATCCACGATACTGGTTGTGGATGACACGAATGACAACCTTGCACTCATGATCGGCTTGCTGCAGAACGACTACACCGTGCGGCTGGCCAACAGTGGCGAAAAGGCGCTCAGAATTGCCGCTGCAGCGTTGCCCCCGAACCTGATTTTGCTCGACATTATGATGCCGGAGATGGACGGCTATGAGGTTTGTCGAAGGCTCAAGGCTGACCCGCATACGCGTGAAATCCCGGTGATCTTTCTCACCGGCCGCAGCGAGGTTGAGGATGAAAGGCTGGGGCTGGAGCTGGGTGCGGTGGACTACATCACCAAGCCGCTGAGCCCGCCGATTTTGATGGCGCGAGTCAAGACGCACTTGACACTAAAGTCCCTGAGCGACGCTTTGCGCTCCAGAAACGAGGATCTGGAATGCGAAGTCGCTGAACGGACCGAAGAGATTGCAGCGATCCAGGATGTCACGATTCTAGCGATGGCCTCGCTTGCGGAAACGCGCGATGTCGACACCGGCAACCACATTCGTCGCACGCAAAATTATGTAAAGGCCCTGGCGTTGCAGTTATGCGACCACCCTAGATTTGCCGATGGTTTGACCGAGCGCGCCATCGAAACGCTGTTTAAGTCCGCGCCGCTGCACGACATCGGCAAAGTTGGCATACCGGATCGGATTTTGCTCAAGCCCGGACGCTTAGACGCGGCCGAGTTCGAGATCATGAAAACCCACACCACCCTAGGTCACGACGCGATCGCGCATGCCGAGCGCGCGCTCGGTGTGAAAGTTGCGTTTCTGACCGTTGCCAAAGAGATTGCCCTATCGCACCAAGAAAAATGGGATGGTAGCGGCTATCCGCAGGGGCTATCCGGCGATGCGATTCCCGTCAGTGCCCGGCTGATGGCCTTGGCGGACGTCTACGATGCCTTGATTAGTCGACGCGTCTACAAAGAACCGATGAGCCACGCCGAGGCGACTGAGATCATCGTAGCCGGCAGATCCAAGCACTTCGATCCCGATATTGTTGATGCGTTTGTGTTCATCCAGGACGAATTTGTCGCCATTGCTGAGCGCTACGCCGATACAGACGGCGATTTGGAGCAAAAAGCGACGTATCTCATGCAGTCCGCTCCGGGTGCGATTCAATGTGGTGTTGGCGTTTCATTGGTGTAGGGGCGCTTTGCATGCGCCCAGGCACGGCCGTAGGCAAGACAATGTGTCAGTACCGGGTATGTGGGAATTTCCGGGCATTTTGAGCGCTTCCAAAGCGCCCCAAAGGCGCAGTCGGCGTTTCATGGGCGTGGCTACCTAGACCAACGTGCGCCAACAGACAGACGTAACAGGTTCGCCCCATCAACATGTGCTACCCCACACCACTTTATCAGGTCACGCCAATGTCAACGCTCACAAAATTGCCTACCCCAGCACCGGTTGTCCGATTGGACGCGACGGGACAGTGCGGGTTAAACGACTTAGGCGCACATTTAACCCAATGCAGGCCTGCGCGCCGCGCACTGCACGGCTTGCGCTGTGTTTTTGAGGCAATGCATCAATTCGTTATGCCTAGGCTAGTGTCAAGCGTCGCCAGCGTTGGTGCAAGCGCGGCAGCACTGCTCTACATCGCATCCTAACGACGGGTACGCCATGTTTTCTTGGCCTAAGTGGGCGTCTGGTAAGGGCGCGCTAAGGGCGGCTGGCACTGCGTTAATCGCGCAAACCGATGCGCTACTGATGCATCAACTGGGTGCGTTGGAGCCGCCGATTCGCGGTGCCATGATGGGTGCCATCGGGTTCGCCCAGCACGGTCACGAATTAGCGCATTTGCATGGCGCAGCGCGGAAATCCAGGCGAGCGAAGCAATTTTTCCCGCGCCTACATGAAAACGTTGTCGCGCTGCGAAAGGCGCACGCTTACATAACGGCACTCGAGCGTGCCGGCCGCCATATCAGCCCTGCCGGCGAATGGCTGTTAGACAATATGCATCTGGTGCTTGCACAATCGCACGAGATCCAAACCGGCCTACCGCGCCGCTACTTTTACAGTTTGCCGGTGCTTGATAGCGCGCCTTTAACGGGCATGCCACGGGTTTATGCGCTGAGCTGGAGTTACGTTGCCCATACTGACAGCGCTTTTGATCCGGCATTGCTGATTGAATTTTTGCGCGCCTACCAAGAAACGCGAACGCTAACGCAAGGCGAGCTGTGGGCGCTACCCAGCACCCTGCGTGTGCTGCTCGTCGAGAATCTGCGGCGTTTGGCCGAGCGCGTTGCGACCGACGAATCGGCGCGCGAATCGGCACATTTTATGTGCGACACCGCGATGCAGCTAGACGATCCGGCCCCGTTCGTTCGGGCGCGCTTTGCCCAAGCTCAGGCGCGCGGTGTGATGCGTGCTTTTGCGCTGCAAGTGCTAAGCCGCATGAATACAGACGCGGAAATTGCGCTGCCACAACCTCAGATAGCCCAGCGTGATATCGGGCGGGGCAATATCGTGCACGGCGGCGACGCGCGCGCCGCGATTCGCGCTGCGCTGGCACAAGCGCTGCCGGATGCAAACACGGCATTGGCGCAACAGCAAAGTGATCAAGCGGCGGATAATGTCAGTGTCGGTAACGCGATTCGTACGCTGCAGCGGCTTGCAACGACTGATTGGCGCAGTGTTGTCAATCAAGTCAGTTTAGTCATGCAGCGTATGCTGACCATGCCCGTTTTTGCCGCAGAGCGCGAAGATACGCAGGATGTCACTTTGCATCAGATCGAGCGTTTAGCTCGAAGTTCAGGCCGCTCAGAGCCGGAAGTTGCTGACGCGATCTTGGCGCTCGCCATTCCTGGCAAAGCTAGCGCTGGGCATTGGCTAGCCGGGCGCGGTGCGGCGCGCCTGCGCTCCGCACTGGGCTTGCGCAAAACTTTCTTTTTGCACAGTGCATTTGCGCTCGCAATATTTTTGACCGTGCTGGCAAGTTTGACGGTGGCGCTGTGCTGGTTGTATGTCAGCAAGGCAAGTATTCCAATCGGTGCCAGCCCACTCTTGCACGTCGCTCCATGGCTACTGACATTGCTGGCTTTTTTACCCGCGAGCGAAGCGGTAATAGCGATCGTCAATCGATTTATTAGCGAATGGACTGCGCCAACGCGGCTTCCCGCGCTCGCTTTTGATGCCGGGATTCCGGCGCGGCACCGGGTAATCGTTGTAATGCCCTCAATGCTGAGTGATCTAGCCACCGTGGAAGCGCTGGCGAGCAAACTTGAGTGCCACTATTTAGCGAACCGTGAAACCCACGCCCAGTTTGCGCTTTTGAGCGATTTCAACGACGCGCCAGCGGCGGAAATGCCCAGTGATGCGGGGCTTTTAGCCGCTGCCGTCGCCGCGATTGCGGCATTAAACGCGCGCTATCCTTATGTGCAACCGCATGCTGACCCAGAACATGGTGTCCTAGAGCGGGGTGCCCCAGAGCGGGGTGC